>DVLH01000240.1 GCA_018715585.1 Candidatus Aphodomonas merdavium | reverse complement strand
GCTCAAGGTTTCGCTGCGCGTTTGCAGCCCTGCGCTGGCGGACGATGTGCGGCACGATATTACCCCCTACCTCCCCTTCCTCACCGATTGCCTCGCCCGGCAGTCGCCCGGCGTAAAACCCTGGCTCCGCGATGCGCAGTGGCGCTTTGAAGGGGAACGGCTCGTCGTCTCCCTGCCGTCTGAAACGGCGCTGAAGTATGTGCGCGCGGCGGAGTTGGACAAGCGCCTTGCCGCCATCATGGACGACGTATTCCGCATGAACGCCGATCCCGTTTTTATCTCTACCGTGGACGTTGAGCAGCAAAAAGCGCGCCTAGCCGCGCTGGAGGAGCACGCGCGCAAAGCGGTGCTTGAGCAGGCGGAGCAGGCAAACAAACAATCCAAAGAAAAGAAAAAGACAAGCGAATCGCAGCGCGTGATGGGTTTTGCCATCCGCGACGCCATTTTGCCCATTGCCGAACTGAAAGAGGACAGCGGCCGCGTCGCCATCCGCGGCGAAGTCGTCTCGATGGAAAGCCGCGAGCTGCGCGGCGGCGAAATGCGCCTGCTCACTTTTTCGCTGACAGACTATACGAGCACCGTCGGCTGTAAAGCGCTGCTACGCTACCGGCGCAAAAAGCCCATGGGCGACGGGAGCGAACCGTCGCCTATCCGCCCGGAGGACATTGAGCGCGTCAACGCCATCTGCAACGCCGTCCGCCCGGGCGTGTATCTCACCGTGCGCGGCGATTGCCAATACGACAAGTTTGCGCGCGACCTGGGCGTGATGGTTAACGACATTGAAACCGCCAAAGCGCCTCCAGAGCGCATGGACACCGCGGACGAGAAGCGCGTGGAGCTGCATTTGCACACGCAGATGAGCACTATGGACGGCATCAGCTCCGCCTCTTCCCTCATCGCCCGCGCCGCCAAATGGGGCCACCCTGCCATTGCCGTCACCGACCACGGCGTCGTGCAGGCGTTTCCGGAAGCGTTTTCCGCAGCGAAAAAGAACAACATCAAGCTCATTCCCGGCTGCGAAGGATACCTCACCGACGAGGCGGACATCGTCAAAAACGCCGACGCGCGAACGCTTGACGGCGACGTGGTCGTGGTGGACTTTGAAACCACCGGGCTGAGCGCCAAGCACGACCGCATCATCGAAATTGGCGCGGTGCGCCTGCGTAACGGGCAAGTGCAGGAAGACCTCTCGCTGATGATTGACCCCGGCATGCCGCTGCCGGAGAAGATCACGCAGCTGACGGGCATCACCAACGCCATGGTGCATGGCCAGCCCACATTTGCCCAAGCGGCGCAGCAGCTGCTCGCCTTCCTGGATGGCGCCGTGTTCGCGGCGCATAATGCCGCGTTCGATTATGCTTTTTTTCAGGAAGAATTGCGCCGCTGCGGCCTGCGCTGGGAAGGGCCTGTGCTCGATACGCTTGCTTTCGCGCGCAAGGCCTATCCGAAGCTGAAAAGCTACAAGCTCGGCTCCATCTGCAAACACCTTGGCATCAGCCTGAAAAACGCGCACCGCGCCGTGCACGACGCCAAAGCCACGGCGCTCATGCTTGCGCGCATGCTGCAGCTGGCACAGGAAAAGGGCGTTCAAACGCTGGACGCGCTCGGCGGCGCGTTTGCCGAAGGCGCTATTGGCGAAAGCTACCACATCGTCTTGCTCGCATGCAGCCAAGAAGGCGTTACCAACCTTAACCGCCTCGTCTCCTACGGCCATCTGCGCTATTTTTCCCGCCGGCCGCATATGCCGCGAAAGCTCATTGAAAAATACCGTTCCGGCCTGCTGCTGGGCAGCGCGTGCGAAGCGGGCGAGCTCTTTCGCGCCGTGCTGGACGGCAAGGACGAGCAGACGCTCTCGCGCATCGCGCGCTTTTACGATTACCTGGAAATCCAGCCCATCGCCAACAACGAGTTCCTCGTGCGGGAGGGGCGCGTCGCAAACGACGACGAGCTGCGCGCGCTGAACGAGAAAATTGTCCGTCTGGGCGAAAAATGCGGCATTCCCGTCGTCGCCACAGGCGACGTGCACTTTCTGGAGCCGCGCGAGAGCCGGCTGCGCGCCATCCTGCAGGCCGGCCAGGGCTTTTCCGACGCGGACAACCAGCCGCCGCTTTATTTCAAAACGACCGACGAAATGCTCGAGGAGTTCGCCTACCTCGGCGAAAAAAAGGCGCGCGAGGTCGTCATCGACAACCCGCGCAAGATCGCCGATAAGGTGGGCAAGGTCAGCCTCTTCCCCGCCCATCCGGAGGGAAAAGTCACCTTCCAGCCCTTCTGGCCTGACGCCGCGGACGACATCAAAAACCGCAGCCTGCAAAACGCGCGCGAGCGCTACGGGGATCCCCTTCCGCCCATCGTCAACGCACGGCTGGAAAAAGAGCTCGGCTCCATCATCGGCTATGGATTTGCCACGCTGTATTCCATCGCCCAAAAGCTCGTGTCCAAATCGCTCAGCGACGGTTATCTTGTCGGCTCGCGCGGCTCGGTCGGCTCCTCGTTTGTGGCGACGATGTGCGGCATCACCGAGGTAAACCCGCTGCCGCCGCATTACAGGTGCCCGCAGTGCAAGTGGAGCTACTTTGACGAAAAGCACGAATTGGCCACCTGCGGCGTTGACTTGCCGCCGAAAAAATGCCCCGTTTGCGGCGCGGAATGCCTGCGCGAAGGGTTCGATATCCCCTTTGAGGTCTTTCTCGGCTTCAAAGGCGACAAGGTGCCGGATATCGATCTAAACTTCTCCGGCGTCTACCGCCCGACGGCCGCCAAATACGTCGAGACGCTCTTTGGCGCGGACAACGTCTTTCGCGCCGGTACCATCGGCACCATGGCAGACAAGACGGCTTACGGCTATGTGCGCAAATATCTCGAAGAGCGCGGGGAGCAGCTGCCGGAAGCGGAAATGCGCCGCCTGGCGCTGGGCTGTGTGGGCGTCAAGCGCACGACGGGCCAGCATCCCGGTGGGATCGTCGTGCTGCCAAAGGACTATGAGATCTACCAGTTTACGGCCATCCAGCATCCGGCGGACGACCCAAACAGCGGCATTATCACCACCCACTACGACTTTGGCTCCATGCATGACGTGCTCGTAAAGCTGGACCTGCTCGGCCATGATGACCCGACAATGATCAACATGCTGGAAAAGTTCACCGGCGAAAACGCGCGCGAATTGCCGCTGAACGATCCTGGCGTGATGAGCCTGTTTTCCAGCCCCGAAGCGCTGGGCGTGACGAGCGAGCAGATTCGCTGCACGACGGGCACGTACGGCGTGCCGGAGTTTGGCACGCGCTTTGTGCGCGGCATGCTGGAGGAGACGCACCCCAAGACGATGGAGGAGCTTGTGCGCATTTCCGGCCTCTCCCACGGCACGGACGTCTGGCTCGGCAACGCGGCGGACCTGATCGCCTCCGGCACGGCAAAGCTCAAGGACTGCATCTGCACGCGCGACGACATCATGAACGCGCTGATCATGCAGGGCGTGGAAAAGAAAATGGCGTTTACGACAATGGAATCAGTCCGAAAGGGCAAAGGGCTCACGCCCGAGATGGAGGACGCCATGCACGCCGCCAACGTCCCGCAATGGTTCATAGACTCCTGTAAGAAGATCAAATACATGTTCCCCAAAGGGCATGCCGTCGCCTATGTGACGATGGCGCTGCGCGTGGCGTGGTTCAAGCTCTACCGCCCCACGGCGTATTACGCCGCGTATTACACCGTGCGCGCCGACGCGTTCGATATCAACCTCATGTCCAAATCGCCGCAGGAGCTGCGCGATGTGCTGGACGATTTTGATGCGCGGCAAAAAACCCTCACCGCCGCCGAAAAGGATCAGATCACGCTGGCGGAAATCGCGCTGGAGATGGCCTGCCGCGGCATCCGCCTGCTGCCCATCGACCTGTACAAGAGCGACGCGCTGACGTTTCAGGTGGTCGGCAACGATATCCTTCCGCCGTTTAACGCCATTCCCGGCCTGGGCATAAGCGCCGCACAGTCGCTTGTGGATGCGCGCGCGCAGGGCGGACCGTTCCTCTCGGTGGAAGATCTTTCCGTGCGCGCCAAGGTGGGCTCGAGCGTGCTGGATATGCTGCGTGCGCAGGGGGCGCTGGATGGCCTGCCGGAAACGAGCCAGATTTCCTTCTTCTGAGCGCGGCAAAGGCTGTTTTTTCGAGATTTGCCTTGTTTTGGGGTTGTTTTCCTTGGCATCGCGTGGTATAATATCTGATGTGGGTTCGTTTTTTTGTTGGCTGTTGCGCGTTAGGAGAGTGGGATATCCCGCTCTTTTATGTTGATACGGCCAATTCCCACAAATGAGCAAAGGAGACTGTATGCCGCGTAGGGAGATCCAAACTGCCGTACTGCCGATTTGCCAGCAGCAGGCGGATGAAATGCATTTTGAGTTGGTTGACGCCGAGCTGGTAAAAGAAGGCCCCGGGCGTTATTTGCGTATCTATATCGACCGGCCCGGCGGCATCACGCTCGACGAGCTGGAAGCCTATCACCGCGCCGTGCAGCCCCGGTTGGAAAAAATCGAGTACGACTTTTTAGAGGTATGTTCCCCCGGGCTGGACCGGCCACTCAAAAAGGACAGGGATTTTGCACGCGCACTGGGTACAAAGGTGGAAGTTAAACTCTACAAAGCCGAAAAAGGAAGCAAACTGATAACCGGCACGCTGCGCGCCTGGGATGAGCAAAGCGTCACCATCGAGGACGCACAGGGCGCGCACACGCTCAACCGCAAGGCGCTCGCAGTGATTAAGCCCGTCATCGAAATCGACCTGGAAGACGAGGGAGACAGCGTATGAACATTGAAGTAGTCCGCGCAGCGGAAGCGCTTGCAAAAGAAAAAGGAATCAGCCAAGATGTGCTCTTTGGCGCCATCGAAGAGGCGCTGAAATCGGCCTACCGCAAGAATTTCCGCAAGGCAAGCAACGCGCCGGCCGCGCAGAACGTTGATGTTTCCATCGACAGGACGACGGGCGCCGTGCAGGTATTTGCCCGCAAAATCGTCGTTGAAAACGTCGAGGACGACTCGCAGGAGATGAGCCTGGAAGAGGCGCGCAAAATCCAGCCCAACTTCCAGCCGGG
>DVLH01000239.1 GCA_018715585.1 Candidatus Aphodomonas merdavium | reverse complement strand
GTCAGGCCCGCAACAAAGAATCGGAACCCTACGATAAAGATCAGCACGCACGGCAGCAGCACCAGCACGATACCCGCCATCACGAGCGTGTAATCCGAAAATTCCAGCCCCTGCAGCATGGAAATCCCCACCTGAACGGTGCGCATCTCGTTTTTATCCGTCACAAGAAGGGGCCAGACGTACTGGTTCCACGCCGTAACCATGGACAGGATGCCAAGGGAAGCCAGCGCATTGCCGGACATCGGGAGCAGGATGCGGACGAACAGCCGCAGCGGGCCGCAGCCGTCAATGGCGGCCGCCTCGTACATTTCGCGTGGGATGGAACGGAACTGCTGCCGCATGAGGAATACGCCGGCCGGCGAAAGGAGGAAGGGCAAAATCAGCCCCAGATAAGTGTTGCGCAGGCTGTGGCCAGCCACAAACAGGTAATTCGACAGCATGGTGGACTCAAACGGGATCATCATCCCGCCCAGGATCAGGACAAAGATTACATTTTGGAACGGCAAGTCCAGCCCTGTGAGCGCATACGCCGTTATGCTGGAAACAGCCAGCTGTATCGCTGTGATGAGCAAAGCCATCGCGACGGTATTTTTCAGGAAGGTAAAGATGGGAATATTCCCTTCAAAAACGGAAACGTAGTTTTCCAGCGTGAATTGGCGCGGCAGGATGGACGCTTCGGCGGCATACAGCTCCGAGGCGCTCGTAAAGCTCATGGAGAAGATGCGCACCAGCGGGAACAGGTACACCAGGGCAACCGCAATCACCAGCAGCGCGCGCAGTCCGCCGCGGCGCAGAAAGCGCGCCGGCTTCCTCACCCTCATTGATAAAACACCCTCCTCTTTTCGCTCTTCATCTGGACCATGGTTACACCCAGCAGGATGAAGAACAGCAGGACCGACTTGGCTGCTGCCGGACTGAACTGATAATTGACAAACGCATCCCGGTAAATGGAGTACGACAGCACATCCGTTGCGCCGGACGGCCCGCCGCCCGTCATAATATTGATCGGCCCAAACGCCTGGAACGTTTGCAGTATATTCACTACGGTAAGGAAAAAAAGCGTGGGGGATACGCTTGGCAGCGTAATGTTCCGGAACACCTTCCAGCCGTCCGCGCCGTCGAGCGAGGCGCTCTCATAATAACTGACCGGCACGGCGCGCAGCGCCGCGCTCAGAAAGATAAAATCCATGGCGATAAGGTTCCAGTTTACAACCATCGCGACGCTGACCAACGCGAGATCGCTGTCCAAATACCATTTGAGGTCCAGGCCCAGCAGCTCGTTCACCAGCCCCATGCTCGGTTCCAGCAGCGTCATGAACACCATCGTCACACAGGCGGAGGATACGGCAACCGGCATGGAAAACAGAACGTTTATCAGCCTGCCGCCCGGCATCCGCCCACGGCACAGCGCCGCCAGCGCCAGCGCAGCAGCCAGAGAAGGGAGCACCGTCAGGAGCACGAATTCCACCGAAACGAGGCAGCTGTTCCAAAATTCTTCGCCCGACAGCAGTGAACGGTACAGATCAAAACCACAAAACGCTACTGCCTGGCCCCGGATATTGGTCAGATGTACGCTGTTGTACAGCGTCTGGAAAAAAGCCCCGTACGAAAACTGCCACAAAAGGTACAGCGCAGGCAGAACGAACAAGATGCCGAGCAAGCGCTTTTCATGCCGCTTCCAGAACTGCGCCAGGCCACCCCGAGCGGCCGCCGCGGCCTGATTTCCCCGCGCGGGGAAAAGTGTGTTTCGCTTCACGTTCTCCATGCCGGCCTCCTTACGCCAACGGGTTGGTTGCGTTATACTGCTCGATCAGCGCCGTGATTTCGTCCTGAGCGGCACGGATTGCCTCCTCCGGCGTTTCCTCCTGCTCCATCATGGCGCGCCAGTGGTCCTGAATTTTGCTGCGCGCCTCCATGTTTACCGCATATACGGGGCCTACGGCGTCCGTGTTCGAATTCATAATCTGCTCCACGGCCACCTTAAACAGCGGATTTTCCTCATAAAACGCTTTCACGCTGTCCAGCTCGTACGCCTGCTGGCTGATGGCATAGTACCCGGTGGCCATGTGCCACTGGGCCTGCGTTTCGGGTTCAATCATAAACTTCATAAACTGGAAGGCTGCCCGTTCCCGATCCGGCGTACCCTTGTTCGCCAGCCAAAGCGTGCCGCCGCCCACAGGAATCCCGCAATCGGCGTCCGGATTTACGCGCGGCATGGGACCCACGCCCACCTCAAAATTTTCGGCCACGGTCTTGGCAACGGTGGAGATGAGCGATGAGGAGGAGATCGTCATCGCGGTTTTCCGCCCCATGAACGCCTGCAGCGAATCGGAACCGAAATCTTCGGCTGCGCCCGTCAGATACAAATCGTTGTAGGCGTTGAATACCTCAAGGCCGCCGCCGTTGTCGGCAAATACCGCCTTGGTGGCGCGCTCCACGCGGCCGTTGCCGTTGTCCACAATCTCCTTGCCGATGTTTACCATATTGAACTCGAACAGTGAAGTATCAATCGGCAGTGCAACGCCCGCCGTCTCACTGCTTTGCAGCTTTTTGGCATACTCGCCCAGTTCGGCGAAGGTAGCCGGCGGCGTATCGGGATCCAAGCCGGCCTCCCGGAACATATCTTTGTTGTAATACAGCACGGCGTTTGAACTGTTGAAGGGCATGGAATACATGACGCCGTTGTAGGTATAGTAATTGCGGATGAGCGGCAGAATATCCGACATATCGTACTGTTCCTCGTCAATGTACTGCTGCACCGGCGTCGCGTACCCGCTTTCTATCATGAACGCGCTGCCGCCCTCGTACACCTGCACAATATCCGGGGCGTCCTGCCCGCCGGCGGCCATCGCCATGCGGAAGTTGTTCAGTACGTCGCCATATTCACCCTGGTACAGGCTCTCGACGGTCACGGCGTCCTGCGACTGGTTAAATTGTTCTGCAAGTTCAGGGATCAGATCGGTATTCATGGCGTGCCAGAACGTTACGGTGATACGTCCGCTCTGCGTATTGCCGCTCGTATTCTCGACGTTGGACGGCGCGGCGGATTCCCCTGTGTTCTGCCCGCTGCAGCCGGCCAGCATTCCCGCAGCACATACGGCGGCCGCAGCAGCGGCCAGGATTCTTTTCTTCATTTCACTGCACTCCTTTGTTGTCAGGGTTTTTCCTGCTTCCCTCAGCGGGACCCGGCCAGGTAAACCGGGTTTGTAATGACGATCGGCTGGCCGCCGCGCAGCGAGGGACGGCGCACCTCCAGGCGGTAGAAGAATGCTGGCGGCACCTCCAGCGTGCGGCGCTCGCAGCTTACCGAGGCCGTCCATTTGCGGACCAGACCCTGTTCGCTGATGAGCAGGATCTCATCGCCGCACGAAAGCCCGCACGCCTCAAAATGCAGTTCATAGCGCGGCGCTTCTGCGGCGGTATCGCCCATCATCGCCTCATTGACGCGCAGCTCCACCGGTCCGTCGCCCGGCGTGCGCGTGAGATAGCAGTGGCCCGCCCGGATGGCTTCCAGCACCGCGTCCATGGCAAAACGCTGAACATAAAGATGGTTGCAGGGGTGCCCGTGCTTTGTCGCAGCAATCACCCTGTGTGTATCACTGCCGCCTACTGCCGGAATCCGGCGGCCCTGCGCCAGCATTTCCTGCCACAGCGCCAGAGACTGATCGTTTGTGTCGCGCCATGGGCCGTTCCAGATTTCATAGGCGTCGAAGGGGATATCATCCGTCCCAACCTTCCAGCCGCCCAACCGGTCGCCCGGATGGTTCAGCACCACCAGGGCACCATTGTCATGCGCTTCTCGAAGGATGCGCTTCGCATCTTCCACCGTAGGAGAGGCAAAATCACGCACAGGCTTTTCGACGCCGATAAAGTTCGCGTGGCCCAGCCGCGTCGTCCACTCATAGCCCGGCATACGCAGAAGGCCTTCTTCCGTTTTGCAGAACACATTCTGCGTCACGCTGTTATGGTCCGTCAATGCTATGATATCCAGACCCGCGTCACGGCACAATTCCACGGTTTCCTGAGCGGTATAGCCGCCGTCGCTGTGGCAGCTGTGCAGGTGCAGATCCGCCTTATACCAGGCGGGCGCTTCCGGTTCCATGGCGATGCAGACGGAAACCTCCGTCTCCTCCTGCATGGCGGCTACGGACAGCGCGACGCGCCACCGGCCCGGTTCGATGGGCGCCGCCTGAAAGCCCGGGGAAGCAAACTCCGCGCTGACGGTGCAGCCCGTTTTCTGCACGGCGCAGCAGCCGCGCAGGCCGTTTGGCCCGTACAGGGCAGGCTGCACAACGCATTTGGGAAACACCATTGGATATTCCACCCGCATGGTGAGCGAACGGACGCCCGGCTCCACCTCAAACGGCACATCTACATACGTCCCCTTCTGCTGCGGCAGAAGGCGGACGGTTTTACGGAATTCCTTTGTCACTTTTGATCTTCCTTTCCTTGCCGCCCAGACACAATTCAAAACCGGCGGCAGCAAACTCTTTTCTTTTGCAACAGCCTTACTATAGCCGATTCCTGCTGCCGAGTCTGTATAAGGCATGTAAAGAATGTGAACGGTGCGTG
>DVLH01000238.1 GCA_018715585.1 Candidatus Aphodomonas merdavium | reverse complement strand
TACATCGGCGGCGCCTCGCGCGCAGGCGCGCACGCGCTGCATGCGGCCGGAGCGTACTATTTGCAGGAGCCCAGCGCCATGGCGGCCGTCGGGGCGCTTGACGTGCATCCCGGC
The DNA here is from genome assembly GCA_018715585.1 of Candidatus Aphodomonas merdavium. Lineage (GTDB taxonomy): Bacteria > Bacillota > Clostridia > Christensenellales > Aristaeellaceae > Aphodomonas > Aphodomonas merdavium. The sequence continues at coordinate 7,394 of DVLH01000238.1, read as the reverse complement.
CAGCTCGTGCTCGACCTGTGCGCCGCGCCGGGCGGCAAGAGCACGCAAATCGCCGCGCTGCTCGGCGGGCAGGGAGCGCTCGTATGCAACGAAATCGTTCCTGCCCGCGCCAAAGTCCTCTCGCAAAACATCGAAAGGATGGGCATCCTCAACGCCGCCGTCACAAACGAAACGCCGCAACGGCTTTGCCCGCGCCTTGCCGGGCTGTTCGACCGCGTGCTCGTGGACGCCCCCTGCTCGGGTGAAGGCATGTTCCGCCGCGATGAAGCAGCCCGCGCCGAGTGGACGCCCCAAAGCCCCGCCGGCTGCGCCGCCCGCCAGCGGTCCGTGCTTGAAAGCGCCGCCCTGGCGCTGCGCCCCGGCGGCGTGCTCGTCTACTCCACCTGCACGTTTAACGAAACGGAAAACGAATGCGTCGTGCGCGGTTTTTTGGAAGCGCACGGCGATTTTTCGGCGGAAGATTTTTCCCTTGCGGGCGTGGGCGCTTCCCAGGCGGGCTGCCTGCGCCTTTGGCCGCACCGGCTGCGCGGCGAGGGGCACTTTGTGGCGCGGCTGCGGCGCACAGGCGCGGCAGAGCGGACGGACGCAGCAGCGCAGCCGCGCATTGCGCTTGCATCGCTGCTACCCGAATGCACCGCGGACGTGCCGGGAACGCTTCGGCGCAGCGGCGATTGGCTGTGGGCGCGGCCGGAGGCGCTGCCCCCGTTGGCGGGCGTTCGAGCGCTACGGGAGGGGCTCTGCTTGGGAGAAATGCGCGGAAAAACGTTCTTTCCCAGCCACGCGCTGGCGCTGGCATTGCCTGTGCCGGGCGGCACACGCACGGCCTGCGTGGACGCACAAAGCGCGCAGGCATATCTGCGCGGGGAAGCGCTACCCGCGCCGGAGGGCACGCCCAAGGGCTGGCTGCGCGTGTGTTACCTGGGCATGGCGCTCGGCTGGGCAAAATGCGCCGACGGCATAATGAAAAACCATCTGCCCAAGGGCTTGCGCCGGGCATACGAGGTGTAAAACATGGAGCACAAAAGCATGGAAGTGCTGGCCCCTGCCGGGGGCAGCGAACAGCTGCTCGCCGCCGTGCGCTGCGGCGCGGACGCCGTCTATCTGGGCGCCAAAGGGTTCAACGCCCGCAGAAACGCCGAAAACTTCGACGAGGACACGCTGCCGGAAACGGTGGCCTTCTGCCATGCGCGCGGCGTCCGGGTGCATGTGACGCTCAACACGCTCGTCACGGACGCGGAAATGGACGCGCTGGACGAGGAGATCCGCGCCATTGCGCGCAGCGGCGCCGACGCGGTAATCGTGCAGGATTTAGCCGTCGCCGCGCGCGTGCGGGAAATCTGCCCGCAGCTGCAACTGCACGCATCCACGCAGATGGCGCTGCACAACGCGCAGGGCGTTTTGCTGGCGGAAGCGCTCGGCTTTTCCCGCGCGGTGCTTGCGCGGGAACTCTCCATTGCCGAAATTCGCCGCATCCGCGAAAAAACGTCCATCGAGCTGGAAACGTTCGTACACGGCGCGCTGTGCATGTCCGTCTCCGGAGCATGCGCGCTTTCGAGCATGCTTGGCGGCCGCAGCGGGAACCGCGGGCTGTGCGCGCAGCCGTGCCGGCTGGACTTTCGCGCGGGAGAGCGGGGCTATGCGCTCTCGCTCAAAGACCTGTGCGCGTTTGAACATCTTCAGGCGCTGGCGGATGCGGGCGTATGCTCGCTGAAAATCGAAGGACGGATGAAACGGGCGGAATATGTCGCGGCGGCCGTAACGGCATGCCGCCAGGCGCTGGCGGGCGAGGCGTACAGCCTGGAAACGCTGCGCGCCGCCTTTTCGCGCGGCGGCTTTACCGACGGCTATCTCACCGGGAAGCGCACGCTCGCGATGTTTGGCGTGCGCTCGCAGGAGGACGTTGCCGCCACCCGCAAGGCGAGCGCCGCGCTCGCGCCTTTATACCGCCGCGAACGCCAGAGCGTGCCGGTGGATTTGGCACTGACAATCCGGCAGGACGGCGCGTCGCTGTCGGCGACGGACGGGCAGGCGCGCGCCGAAGCAAGCTGCGGGGCGCCGCAGGCCGCCGCCGTAGCGGCCACCGATGAAGCGCGGGCGCGCGCAAGCCTGGCAAAGATGGGCGGCACGCCGTTTTTCCTGCGCGATTTCTCCTTCGACAGCGACGGCGAATGGGTCTTGCCAAGCGCCGCGCTCAATGCGCTGCGGCGCGACGCGCTCGCCGCGCTGCTCGCCCAGCGTGAAACGCCGCTCCCTCATGCCGTCCACCCCGCGCCCCGGCAGGCGCTCCCGCCGTTTGCATGCGCGCAGCCGCCCGCGATCCGCCTGCGCTTTGCGCATGCCGCCCAGCTGTGGGATGGCACGTTTGCGTTGGCGGAGCACGTCATCCTGCCGCTTGCGGAAATTGACGAGGCGCTGCTGGCGCGCCACGGCAGGCAGATCATCGCCGAGCTGCCTGCGCTGGTTTTCCCACTGGAGGAAGAAAAAGTTGAGGCGAAGCTGCGTGCCCTGGTCGGCGCGGGGCTGGAAGCGGCGCTTTGCGAAAACCTGGGCGGCCTTGGGATGATCCGCCGCCTTGGGCTGCGCGCGCATGGCGGCGCGGGGCTGAACCTGCTCAACTCCTTGGCGCTTTTGCAGGCGCAGGCGCTCGGCCTTGCCGACGCCACCGTCTCCTTTGAGCTTTCCATGGCGGCAATCGGCGCGCTGCGCGGCACGCTGCCGCGCGGGCTCATCGCCTATGGCCGCCTGCCGCTGATGCGCATGCGCTGCTGTCCCCTGCAAACACAGGGCGGCTGTGGCGCCTGCCCCGGCGGCGGAGAGCTGACCGACCGCAAAGGCGTGCGCTTTCCCGTGCGCTGCGACGCGCGCAGGTACTCCACGCTCTATAACTCCGTGCCGCTCAACCTTGCGGGAGAACAGACAGCTGGCGTATCGTTTATTACGCTGTACTTCACCGTTGAGTCGGCGCGCGAATGCCAGCGCATATCGCGCTCCTTCCTTGCGGGAGAGCGCGACGACGCGCCGCGCACGCGGGGCCTGTATTACCGGACGTTGCTTTAACGCAGCCGCCTTCTCTCCCGGGCAGCCTGCTGCTTTTTGCAATCCAATCTTTACGCGGGGCGCAAGCCCCGCCTTTTTTCTGCAAATCCTTTTGCGCCTGTTTCAAGAAGCCCGGCTTCCAAGCGAAACGACAACCCGGCGTCGTGTTGGCGCATTGGAAAGCCTTGCGCAGCAGCGTTTTCCTTCGCGCTTTCCCGGCCGAACCGCCCATGCGTTCTGCCACAGCGGCCGCCCAAGCGGTCTGTTGGGGCACGCGCCGCGCGGGGGCGGAAGCCACCCCTTTCTCCTGCGCGCTTTTGTCAGGCGGCGAAATAGCATAAAACGCCCCCTGACGGCATACAAAACAATGCACGGAAAGGAGGGGGGCGATGAAACTGCTGCGGGCGCTTGCGGAACCGGTGAAAGCGTTCGGCTTGCGGCGCGCTGTGTCGCTTTGTTGCCTTGCAACGGTGGCCGCGTGCTATCTGGGCATGCAGCCGGGCGGCGATTTGATGGTACAGGCACGGACACGGGAGCTTCCAGTCTATTCGGTGGAGCGCAACGACGGCAAAATAGCCATTAGCTTTGACGCGGCATGGGGCGCTTCGCAAACGGAAGCGCTTTTGGATATCCTGGATGAATACGGCGTGAAAACGACATTCTTTGTCGTGGGACTTTGGGTGGAAAAATACCCGGAGCTCATTCAGGAAATCGCAGCGCGGGGGCATGAAATCGGAAACCATTCCACCACGCATCCGCAAATGTCAAAGCTGTCGGCGGAGAAAATTGCCGAAGAGCTGCGCATTACCTCCGACCGGATCGAGCAGCTCACGGGCACGCGCCCAACGCTGTTTCGTCCGCCCTATGGCGATTATAACGATACGGTTGTCCGCGTCAGCCGGGAGCAGGGGTACGAATGTGTGCAATGGAACGTTGACTCGCTGGATTGGAAAAACCGCGGAGTTGACGACCTGATCCAACGTGCGACAAAGAACAGCGCATCCGGCGATATTGTGCTGTTCCACAACGACTCTGAGTACATCGTTCAGGCGCTGCCTACCATCCTGGAAAAATACCAGGCGGATGGGTTTACCATCGTGCCCGTCTCGCAAATCCTCCTGCAGGGGGAAACAACGATTGACCACACGGGCAGGCAGCACCAAAAAGAACCGACGAATAACACAATTTGAGAGGATTGCAATGGATAAACCAGTGAATACCCTGTCGCTGACCGGGCAAATCGTGGAAATGCCGGTCTTTAGCCATGACGTGTTTGGAGAGGCTTTTTATCAGCTGACGCTCGCCGTGCCGCGCCTTTCGGGCGTGAAGGATATGCTGCCCGTGACGGCCAGCGAACGGCTGCTGGAAGGGGTTTCGCCGCAGCCGGATATGCTTTTGCACCTGGATGGGCAGGTGCGCTCGTACAACAAAATGATCGATGGGGCGGGCAGGCTTTTAATTACGGCCTTTGCGCAAAAGCTCTCCCTCCCCGAGACGGACGAAAACCCAAACATCGTGCTGCTCAGCGGCGCGCTGTGCAAGCCGCCGGCGTACAGGACCACGCCATTCGGGCGGGAAATAGCGGATATGATGCTGGCGGTAAACCGGGCGTTTGGCAAGAGCGATTATATTCCCTGCATCGCCTGGGGAAGAAACGCCCGCTTTGCCGCGCGGCTCACCGTGGGAGACCACATCGCCGTGGAGGGCAGGCTGCAAAGCAGGCCCTATCAAAAACAGCTGCCGGACGGAACCGTCCAGGAAAAAATCGCCTACGAGGTCAGCGTCAGCCGTCTGGAAACCAGGGCCGCACCGGAAGCGCAGGAGGGCGCGCGGTAGGCGGCAAGAAAAGCACAAAACTACGGGCCCCGGGCAGCAAAGCCGCCGCGGAGCCCGTTTTTTGCGCAAAAGCGTCCCTTGCCCGCCGCGGCGCAGCGTGCTACAATCCTTTTGAAACGCAAGCAAGGGAGCGGTATGCAGATGACGCCATTGACAACAACCATTCTTGCCCGCTTTCAGGTTCGCAAGACGCGGCGGCAAAAAGCTGCGTTTCTTGAATGGGCCGTTGCGCAGGCCGTGCGCGCAGGCTATCCCGCCCACATTGAACGGGGAACCTTTGGCAGCCGTAACCTTGTCATCGGATCGCCGCAGGAGGCGGACGTCGTGTTCGCCGCGCACTACGATACCTGCGCCAAGCTGCCCTTCGCCAATCTGTGCGCGCCCAAAAACCTTCCCGTCTTTTTGCTGCTGCAAGGGCTTATTTTCCTTTTCGTTTTTGTGCCGGCGTTTGGAAGCGCCTTGGCCTGGCGCTTGCTGGGGCTGCCATGGGCCGGGTGTGTGTCGGCGGCAGTGGCACTTTTGCTGATGGGATTGCTGTTCTTTGGCCCGGCCAACCCTCACACGGCCAATGACAACACCTCCGGCGTAGCCACCGTGCTCGGTGCGATGCAGGCCATGCCGGAAGCATTGCGCCCGCATGCCGCGTTTGTCCTCTTCGACCTGGAAGAATTGGGGCTGTTGGGTTCCTCGTCGTTCTATTCCGCCCACAAGGAAACGATGGACAGGCGGTTGCTCGTCAATTTCGATTGCGTCGGCGACGGCAGGCACATGCTTTTCGCCGTGAGAAAGGGTGCGCGGCGCTATCTTCCTCAGCTGCGCGCGGCATACGCCCCTGCCGGTGGCTTTGCCGTGGAAATGGCCGTCAAAGGCGTTTTTTATCCCTCAGACCAGCTTTGCTTCCCCTGCGCCGCGGGCGTCGTAGCGCTCAAGCGTGCCAAGCGCTTTCACCTTCTCTATCTGGGGCGCATTCACACGCGCCGCGACACGGAGTGCGGCGCCGAAAACATCGCATTTCTCGTCCAAGGGGCCGTGCGCCTTGTCCGGCGCTTCGCCGCAAACCCCTAAGCGTTTACGAAAGTCCCGCGTTCTCCCGGATCGCTTCGCGCAGGCGCACCATCGCCTCCTCGTTCCAGAAAAAGAGCAGCTTCTGCTCCGCGACGGAATCCCCCTGCGGCTTCTCCCCCAGCACAAACACGGCAAACGTATCGGCAATGTCCTCATGGAAATAATTCGCCCCGTAGCGGCTCACGTAATGGTCGGGGTTTTTTTCATAGTCTTCCACGCCGACAACGCCGCCCGTCTGCGCCCAGAAGCGCTCGTAAAAGCGCGCCCGCAGCGAACCAGGCACAAACGTGGCCGGATCGTGCGTGCTTTCTCCCCTGGAAAGGTCTACCTGTGTTTCGTCCTCCAGCAGCGCATGGCCGTACTCGTGCAAAATGGTATAGACAAGTTTGCTCGGGTCGCGCGTTTCCCCGTTTTCATCGTACACGTCGTAATAATCGACGCAAATGCTAAAGCGGGTATTATCCACCGTTCCATCCTGGGCTTTTATGGGGGCAGTATAGGCAAGGATGTTGCTATAACCATCCGTAAAGAGGACAAATTCGCTGATTTTCTCCAGCGCCTGCCGCGGCAGGATGGAACAAACAAACGCCCAGATCTGCGCATGGGCCGGCTGCTGTGTTTCAATGCAGCCTTCGTTGACGGCATAGGTTGCCAAGACGTTAGACAGGCCAAGGGAATAAGGAGAAATGGAAACGGAAAACGTCTCCGCTGACGGTGAAAGCTGGATATATTTGCCATAAATCTCATCCGCCCAGCCTTCACCATCCCCATCAGCCGCCTGCGGCTGGCCATACGTGGCGTACAACGGCGCGCGCGTCTGTTCCCAGGTATATCCCGTTTCTCCCGGCAAAACCGTTACGCTTTCCAAAAAGCCGTTGCGGTAGTTATAATCGGTGTTCATCGGCGCCTCGCCGCCAAACCAGCGCATGCTGTAACGATACGTCTCATAGAGGTCCGTCCAACCGTCTCCTTGCACGCGGCTGCTTTCCACCAGCGTTCCTGCCGCTCCCAAAAACGCCTCCGTCTCCTCGCGGGATTGACCGAAATAAATCACGCTTTGCCTGTTCTGGCGCAGCGCATAACCGTCTCCCTCTTGACGCTGAAGCGCGCGCGGCGAAGATGCACCCGACGTGAGAATAGCCGAAACGGCGGCCACGACGGGTGCAACCGCCGCGACAATCGCCTCACAATCCACCTGCCCGGCCACATCTGCCGCACTGTGGTAGAGATAGCCGCGGTTTTTCTGCATCACCAGCACCGAGGGAATGCCCGCCATCTGCAAGGAAGCATGATCGCTGGCCGCCTCCGCGCCGAGGGAGAGCGAATCGTCCTGCGCCAACAGGCAATCCACCAGCCAGTTGGACTCCCCATCCACCGTATACAGCTGCGCTTGCAATCCTCCCAGACCGCCAAGCATGTCAAACTGTATATCGCCGATGATGCGCTCCCGCTCCTGT
>DVLH01000237.1 GCA_018715585.1 Candidatus Aphodomonas merdavium | reverse complement strand
AATCGCCAGCGGGTGCTCGCTATCATCCACAAAGCCGACAAACCAGGCATGCGTGCGCACGGATTTATCGTCGCTGACCTCGGCGCTGCCCGTTTTGCCTGCCACGGTGTAGCCTTCGATGCGCGCCTGCGTACCCGTCCCACTCTCCACGCAGGCAACCATCGCCTCCGTCAAAGCAGAAGCCACCGCTTCGTTGCAAACGCGCTTGTACATCCGCGACGGCAGCAGCGCCCGTGCGCGGCCCTGTGCCGACGTGGCCGAAAGCAGCAGCCTCGGTTCCATCATCACGCCGTCGTTCCCCACCGCCGCGGCGATCATCGCCATATGCAACGGCGTGACGAGCACACGATCCTGGCCGATGCCCGCCCAGGCCAAGTTGTCCGCCGTGAGCGTCCCGGAAGGGAACTGCGAGTTGTATACGATTAAATCCTGAAAGAGGAAATTGTTGCCCACACCAAAGTCCGACGCCGTCTTGCGAAGGCGCGACGCGCCCAACTCCAGCGCCAACGAAGCAAACGCCGTATTGCAGCTCTTGGCAAAAGCCATGTTCAGCGTGTTTTCGCCATGGACGCTTCCGCCCGCCTCGTCCACCGTGGTATTTTCAATGTCAAGCGCCCCCGTACAGACATACGTGCGCAGCGCCGCATCGGGCAGGTAGTTCAGCGCCGATGCCATCGTAACGATTTTAAACGTGGACCCCGGCGGATAAAGCCCCTGCGTAACGCGGTTGTAAAGCGACGCATCCTCTTCCCTGCCGTCCAGCACGGCCTGCACGTTACGCGGGTCAAAGCTCGGCCAGGACGTAGAGCAGAGGATCTCTCCCGTGCGGTAGTTGAGCACAACCGCCGCACCGCCCACGAACGGCGAAATCAGGCTGGACGCATACGTGCACAGCTCCGCATCGATCGTCAGGCAGATGTCGTCCCCGCGGGCCGGTTCGGAGGAAAACAGCTGGCGGATGCGCTCGGCGGCCGTCGCTTTAAAGCCCAGCAGATAGCTCGCCATAAACGTTTCCGCACCGTTGGAGACGTAGCCGCCGTTATCGCCGACGACGTGCGCAACGGCTTTGCGCAAATCCGTATAGCGCGGATACGTCCTCTTGCCATCGACCGTCGTTGCCAGTATCAGCCCGGTACGATCGGAAATGTCGCCGGCAATCACCTGGTTTTTTTGATTGGCAAGGCGCGTGTTGGTGGAACTGGCAAACCACCGTCCGCCGTAAACCTGCACGGAGTACAGGCAATAGCCGCCTGCAAGCAGCAAAAGCGACAGCATCAGCGCGGTGACTGCCCGCAGGTTATGACGAAGCTTTTTCATCTTTTTGCTCCTCCTGCCCCACGGCCGTCATGCGCCTATCGGCGTCCTGCTCGTCGTGCATGACGGCAGACACGCCGCAAAGGATGCCCACAAGCCCCATACAGCTGAGCATCGAACTGCCGCCCGAGCTCATAAACGGCAGCGTCACGCCCGTCAGCGGGATCAGCTTGATCACGCCGCCAATTATCACAAACGTTTGCAAGCCCAGAAACGCCGTCGCGCTCATGGCCAGGATGGCGTAAAGCGCCGTGCGCGACGCAAGCGCAAGCTGCGCGCCGCGCAGTACGAGCACCGCAAAGAGCAGCAGCACCGCAATGCCCACCAGAATGCCCATCTGCTCGCAAAGGACGGCAAAAATAAAGTCGGTGGAGTAGGCGGGGATGACGCGGCTTTCCCCTTGGCCAAGCCCTACGCCGAAAAAGCCGCCGCTTGCAATCGCCGTCAGCGCCTGAACAATCTGATAGCCCTTTCCCAGCGCATCCGACCAGGGATTGCGCCAAATGGCAATGCGCGTGCGCACGTGTGCAAAAAGCTGATAGCCCAGCACCGCGGCGCCCGCGCCGCCGAGCAGCCCCACGCCCGTCAGCAAAACGTTCGACGACGCCGCCCAGAACATCAGCAGCGTCACCAAATAATACAAAAGCGCCGTGCCCAAGTCCTTTTGCAGCATGAGCGCGCCCAGGCATGCCGCGGCAAAGGCAATGCCGGGCACCATGCCCTTAAGCCCGCGCAGCGTGGAAAACGACTGTGCCAGCACAAATACCAGCGCAAGCTTTGTCACCTCGCTGGGTTGGAACGATGCAACCCCTGCGATAGAGATCCAGTTTTTTGCGCCGTTGATCTCCCGGCCGATCAACACCGGCAGCGCCAGCAAAACCAGAGAAACCGGCGCAAGCAACAGGCATAGAAGCTTAAAGCGGCGGAAACGCCGGACGCAAAGCGCGCAGGCCGCAAATACGCCGATCCCCAGCGCAAAATGCACCGCATGGCGCAGCCCCAGCTCCGGCGAAAGCGCGTAAAGCACAACAACACCCAGCCCGCACAGGAAATCCGTAATCATCACCAGCAGCCTGTCCGCGCGCAGCAGGCGCGGAAGCGGGCCGATGAAAAAATAGCTCAGCGCCGGCAAAGAAAACGCCATCGTGGCGGCAACCAGATCAATGCCCTCGTCGCTAAAGACCAGCAACAGGCAAGCGGAAAACTGCAGTGCCAGGTTTGCAAACATGAATAAGCGCAGCGGCCTTTCCCTGCGCGCACGGGCGCGGCTTTTCGTTTTTTTCGTCATGAAAAAGGCACGCCCCCTTCCCCGCCAGGCGAAGGCGCTTTCGGGGTTTCTCCCTCCAGCAGCACGCCCGCAAACAGGCGCAGCTGCAGCTTCACGCCATTTGCGCTCAACGTCGCGCCGTGGCGGAGCACCGCCGTATGCCGCACGGCTTGTCCGTCAACGCGCATCTTTCCCGGGCGCAATGGCACAACGTGCAGCCCATCCGGTTCCAAAGAAAAGCGCGCCAACAGTCCCGGCAAGCCGCGCACGCGCACATCGCACATACGCCCGCCCCCCAGCCAACCGTCCGGCGGCGCTTCCAGCAATTGCACCGCGTTGTCTTGCGCATCCAAAACGGCCCACTCGCCGATTAGCCCGGCATCCGGAAGCCCCGCCAGCACACGGCGGCGCGCAGCAGCGTCGCGGCGTATGCGCATCAACGACGCATACACGGCTAAAGCGGCAAGGAACAAAAACCAATACCGCATCGAATAGGCAATCACCGCGTACAAATCCTGATTCATGGCTATAGGATACCACGCCCTGCCGCCGCTTTCAAGATCACCCCCCGGGCAAAATTGACAACGGCCGCCCCGCGCGATACAATAGGCGCGTTTAGAAGGAGGCTTGCAATGGCACGGGAAAAAAAGCGCGTCCGCGATTCCTACACCGAACAGGTGCAAATCGTTATGTCCTCACATCTTAACGGCTATGGCCGCGCATTTGGCGGTATGATTCTGCAGTGGATCGACGTCATCTTCGGCGTCGTCTCCCGCCGCCATTCCGGCCACGAAGTGACGACGGCCGCAATCGACCACCTGGAATTTCTTGCCCCGGCACACCTGAACGAAACCATCGTGCTGGCCGGCAGGGTCACCTGGGTCGGCCGCCATGCCATGGAGGTGCGCGTGGATACGTTTGTCGAGTCGCTCAGCGGCGAGCGCAAGCTCGTCAATGTCGCCTATGCCGTCATGGTCGCGCTCGATGAAAACGAACGCCCCGCCCTTGTTCCCGAATTGATCCTGGAGACGGACGAGGAGCGGCGCGAGTTTGCCGCCGGCGCCGCGCGCCAGGCGGAGCGCAAGGCGCGGAAATGGGCGGAAAGGGCCACGCTCTCGGCAATCCGCCAGCCTTCGCCGCCGCTTCAAGGCGCCAAGGAGGGCTAAAAACGCAGCGGCATCCCCGTGCGCCGGGGCGCGGTTTTCAAAGCCATGACGATAAACAAAAATCGCTTCCTGAGGCAGCAGAAGCGATTTTTTTGTTCCGGCAAGCTTTATCAGCGCGCTAAAACCCCCTATCCGTCCGTTGGCAGCTTGCACGAAGCGGCGCACGTTTCTTTTTCTCCGCCTGCCGTCATAGAAACCGTTGCAGCGCGCCCGCAAGCGCCGCGCCAGGGATGCCAAGCGCCACAGAGGAAAGCAGCAGCACAGGGTTGATCGTTACGCCAAGCCCTGCCGCTCCCGTTACAAGGTTCCACAGCGCCGCAGCTGCCAGGCCGCCTACGCCGTTCATCAGCAACCGGCGCGCGCGCTTTGGCGGGCCAAACGCCTCCCACCCCAGGAAATACAGCGCACAAAGCCCGGCAATTACCCACAGAATCAAACGCCAGGGAATCGAAGCCAGCATTCCATCACCTCCGCTGCAAGCATATGCGCGCGCGCTGGACAATAGCCTGCCCGGCGAAACGGACAGCGGAACAGTTTCATGCTCGCTCTTGCCAGAATCGCCCGCCAGCCGCCGCAGATCGTTTTGCAAAGGCTGCTCACGCCGGGCGCTGCCGCCTTCTGTCTTTGGGGCATACGGGCCAAAGCATCCTGGGCGGGGCGGGATGCCGCCATGCCGGATGGCCCGCCCCACGGAGGGAGCGCATTGACAAGCGCCTTTTTTCAGCGCAGCAAATCAAATGCAGCTCTCCTGTTCCCTGGATCGGAAAAGCTCCTTGCGGGAAGCTCTCGGATGTTATAAATAACGGCGCATGCCCTCCATATCCGCCTTTTTGCCGTACAGCCCCTCATCCGCCCGGCGGACTCCGCAGAAGGCCGTCCGTCTCCCCCGGCCTTCCAAACCATCAGTCCATTGTCCTGCTGCGCGCCGTGCGCTTTCTCCAACGGAACGTTCCTCTCTTTCTGCCCATTTTTTGCCGCATCCGCAGCCCAGCCGCAAAGGCCTGCCCGCAACACCCCGCCAGGGAATCCGTATTCCAGCACAGGCGCCGCGGCGATTTTTCCACCCGCTCTTCCTCTACCGCACGTCCTCCCAGCGGAGGAAGCCCTTGTAGTCCGCGTCGCCCAAGCCCCGTTTGCTGTTGTCCATGGGATCGAGCATTTCACCCGTCTGGGCGTTGATGGTGATCGTCGCGGCCCCCATCACCGTCCGTTCGCTGATGTCCGGGTCCTTGTCGATCAGCGCTTGGTAATCGTAGACAAACGTGTCCTCCGGGTTTCCCATGTACGCGCATTCGATCACCCACGAAGGCACCGCATAAAAGCATTCCGCGTCAAACGCCGATCTCGTATCATCGGGAAAGTTCGGATCGTTGTACAAAACGTAACCGAAGTTCAGGCTGAACACGCGCTGGATGTGCCCCGCCTCAATCTCCTTTTCCAGCCCTGCGATCACCTGCTCCAGCGGGCAAAGCGGGATATCCTCCGAAAGCATCTCCTGCTCGATCAGCGTTCCGATATAAAGTTGATAGGAATCGCGGCCGCTCATTATGAAACTCATTCTGGGGGTATAGATCGGCCATCCCTGCTTTTGAAAGGACAGCATGGCATGCGTCATAACCGGCAGCCCGTGCAATTCGGGCCAAAGGTCAACAACGTAAAAGGCGGGGGTAATCGCCTCCCCGGTGGCCTGGCTCCTATTGTACAGCACGTCGAGCAGCTCGGGGCACTCGTAGAGATAGTCCCCCGCGTCAATCCCCTCCTGCTCCAGCACTTCGTCCAGGAAGGCATATACCTCGCGCAGCGTTAGATCACACCCATCGTCCGCGCCATAAGGGGTATCCAGATCCGCAGGCGCCCCAAACGTGCGGTACGCATGCGTCCGCCCCCCGCCCTTCCTTCTGACGTCCTCCACCGTCGTATAAGGGTTGTTGTGGGTCAGGCGAAATTCTACAGGCTCCGGAAACCCCACCTTGAGCACCGGCGCAGTCTCACCGCCAAAGACCTGGATGTCGATGTCCACCGCCGTTTCCCGGCCATATTTGTCCGTATACGTCTCGTGCCACCCCTGCGCCGCCTGCTTCCGGATCTCCGGGAGGGTGAAAAATTCCTGCGCAAAACCGGTGCAATGCGCCAGAATCAAAGTGCAGAGGACAAGCGCGCCCCATCTTTTTTTCGGCATGAATATGCCTCCTTTCTCAAGCCGCTCGCCGCAAACCCTATGGCGGGGCCGGTATATCATGCGGCGGCGGGAAATCCCGCCGCCGCTATAAAAACGCCTGGCCAGTTTCAGGAGCGCTTCCCTCCGCCGCGCAGGCCTCCCGCGGCGGCGCTCCGCCCCTGCGCCGCAGGGCGCAAGGACGTCCGTGGCCTGCGGCCTATCGGACGCGGATCGCCTGGGTCATATCCGCTCCGTTTTCGCCCACGGGCGCCAGGAACATCTCATCCGGATATTCCTCCAGGTACGGGAAGGTAAACCACGCTTCCTCCGGCCCGCAGCCCCCGCAGCCGTAATAGCCCCGCATCGACGCGAACACGGGCGTTCCGTCCTTCTTGACGAGTTCCAGGCTCATAATCACTCCGCCGCATACGTCCAGCCCGTTGTAGTCCCACATCTTTTCGCCGTCGATGTAGTAGCCGTCTCCGTTTTCGGCGATATACGCCTCCATCGCATCCTCATGCACGTTCCAATCGAGCGTGATGTACATTTGGATGGGCGAATAGACGACGCTGGAAACCTGGGCGTCCCACTGTTCGCCATGCGTAACCTCGTTCGGCGTTGCGGTGACAACCTCGTCGCGGCTGGAACAATCCAGATAGAACGTCACCATCCCCTTTTCCGGCAGCAGCACCTGGCCGCTCTCCGGGTCGCGTACGATCGCGTCAATCGTCTGGCGCTCGCCAATCGGCAGCGCAATCTCCACACGGTCGCCCGTGAGGAAAACCCCTTCCTGGTCGAGGCGGTACTGCTGGTAGCTGAGCAGCTCGCCCGGCGTATCGCTGCCCGTTTCCTCCCCGCCGGACATGCTCGGCATATCGATCGCTTCGCCGTCAATCCAAATGTTGTCCCACCACCAGCCGACGTTCCAGTCCGCCATCTTTTCCGCGTCTTCCACGGATAAATACCGGATTCCGTCTTCCGCTTCCGCGACGCCCATCGGCTCCTCCGCCGTCAGGTCGCGGATGCTGTAGGCGATGTAGAGGCTCATGCCGTCATACGCCGCCTCCCGAATCTTGATTTCAAAATTGCCCACCGTCTCTTCCGCCAGGTCGTATTGGATCATCTCGCCGCCCTTGCTCGGCACGTCGCCCATCGTCACCTCAAAAACGTTGTGGCGCAGCAGCGTCGCCGCCGTTGCCACCGCCGCAAGCAGCAGCACCACAGCCAGCACAATCGCCAGCGTATAGCTTTTTTTGCGTACCGGCGTCATGATTATTTCCTCCCCTTCCTTTTCTTCCGCGGCGATTTCTTCGAGGGTTTGCAGCAAAGCATGGTGGAAGCATGGCGGCGTCTGCGGAATCATCGCGTCCAGCCTTTCCACAAATTCACGCTTTTTCATGTTTGTTCCCCCCTTCTTCCCGCTTGTCTTGACGCATCCTTTTTTGAAGGCTTGTCCGTGCATACAGCAATCGCGTTTTGACGGTGCCGCTGGGGATCGAGAGGATTTGCGCAATTTCACGCACTTTATACCCCTCCAGATAATGCAGCACAATGACGGCGCGATGTTCCGGCGAAAGCCCTCCAAGCGCCTGTTCCATGCCGTTGTCCTCCGTCTCCGGCGGGCTGACGAGGATTGTATCCTCCTGCAGAAGCAGCCAATTCCTTTTCTTTCTCTTTCTGAGCATGTCGTTGCATGTGTTGACCAGAATTTTCGTCAACCATACGCGAAACGACCGTTGATTTCGCAGCGAATCGCGCCCCTGCCATGCCTTCGTCAGCGCCTCCTGCACCGCATCCGCGCAATCCTCATTGTTGGAGAGCATCGAATAGCTGATCCGGTACAAAAGCCGTTCCAGCTTTAACGCCTCTTCCTGAAAGGTTGCTGCATTCACGGTATCCCTCCTTTATTTCCCTTGCGCAAGTCCCGTTCACCGGGTTCGTCTATTAAGTCGTTTTATGGCGCCCAAAGGTTCAAGGCGAAAAAAACTTTTCCTGCTTTTTCGTCAAAAGGCCGCGCTTTTCCGGCTCTCCCGTCCCGCAGCCGCGCAAAAAAACGGCCGGCTTTACAGCCGGCCGCAGCATGTCGAAAAAGAAAAGCGAAAAAGCGCAGCCCGCGGGCCTTGCGCCGCCGGCGTAAAATCAGCCGCCCCTTCGCCCGCCGACGGTATATCCTTCTTTTTCCCAGAGCAAAAGCCATTCCTTGAGGCGCTGGAAGAATTCCGTGTTTGTACGCGTGCGCTCCAGCATGGAAAGCAGTTGTTCGGCAGCGTCCGCAACGCCCGTCGAAGAGAGCACTTTGCGCACGGCCAGCACGCCGTCCAGCTCCTGCTCGCTCAGCAGCAGCTCCTCATGGCGCGTGCCCGATTTTGCCAGGTCAATCGCGGGGAAAATGCGCTTTTCGGACAGCTTTCGGTCCAGATGGATTTCCATGTTGCCCGTGCCTTTGAACTCCTCGTAAATGACGTCGTCCATGCGGCTGCCCGTCTCCACCAGCGCCGTGGCGATGATCGTCAGGCTGCCTCCCTCTTCGATGTTGCGCGCCGCGCCAAAGAAGCGCTTGGGCTTGTAAAGCACGCCCGGGCCAAGGCCGCCCGAGAGCGCGCGGCCCGTCTGCGGAGCGATGGCGTTGTAGGCGCGCGCAAGGCGCGTGATGCTGTCCAGCAGGATGACGACGTCCTTGCCGCATTCCACCAGGCGCTGCGCCCGCTCGATCACCGCTTCCGACACGCGCGTGTGGTTTTCCTGCATTTCATCGAACGTGGAATAGACCACCTCGCCCCGGACGGAGCGCTTGATGTCCGTCACCTCTTCCGGCCGTTCGTCGATGAGCAGCATGATCAGATGCACCTGCGGAAAGTTTTCCGTGATGCCGTTGGCAATCTTTTTCAGCAGCACGGTCTTGCCCGCCTTGGGGGGCGATACGATCAAGGCGCGCTGTCCAAAGCCGATGGGCGCGATAAAGTCGATCAGCCGGATAGCCAGGTCGTTGGCGTTTCCGCCGTTTTCCAGCGTGATGCGCTTGTTGGGATAGATGGGCGTCAGCTCTTCAAACGGCTTGCGGCGGGCCGCTTGCTCCGCCGGCAGGTCGTTCACCTTGTCGATGTATACAAGCGCGCTGTAGCGGTCGCCGTCGCGCGCAGGCCGCGTTTTGCCGACGACATAATCGCCGTTTTTCAGCCCAAAGCGGCGGATCTGCGCGATGGAAACATAGACATCGTCGTTGCCCGGCTCATAGCATTTGGAGCGCAGGAATCCATACCCGTCCGGATGGATTTCCAGCATGCCGCCGCCCTCGCCAAAGTCGCCCTCCGGCACGGCAGGTTCCGGCTGCGGCGTCCAATCGCGCACGGCGCGGTTTTTCGCCTCCTGTGGAACGGCCGCTTCGCGGGGCGGTTCCGGCTCCTGCGTGCCGGCGTAGGAAACGCCGGCAAAGCGCGGCTGCGGCGCCACATAGGACGCCGGCCTTCCCTGGCGGTATCCCTGCTGAAATCCCGGCTGATAGCTGCTGTAAACGCGCCCTGCGCTGCGCGGGCCATAGCTGAGCCGCTCCGGCGCATGATAGGCCGGTCGCTGCCAGGCCCTGCCGGTTTCCTGCGGCTGCGGCGCGTCGCGCCTCGCCTCAGCCCCCGGCTTCTCTGCTGGCGCATGAGTCCGCTGTAGTCCCGCAGCGTCCTGCCTGGGCAAAGCGCTACGCGGCGTTCGCTGTGGCGTATGAAGCTGTGCAGCCGTTTTTGCGGCTTCCTGCCGCGCCGTTTCTGCCTTGGATGGCTCTTGCTTGGGCGACTCACCCGGTGCAGCCATGTCCGCCGCAATCTTGGGTTGCTTTTGTCCTGCGCCAGCAGAAGGCTTTTCCGGCTTGGAGGCTTCCTTGGCTTCCGCCCGCCTGGGCGCGTAGAAGCGCTCCTGTTGCGCCATCCCCACCGGGTTATCCGCGCTCTCTTCGTGCACACCGTCTGCCTGTTCCACCGCCTTGGGAGGTATCAGTGGACGCCCTCGCCTTTTCTGCGCCGTCCTTTCCGCGCTTCTCCCCTTAGCGGCGGGCGGCGCCGTTTGCCCCGCGCCCTTTGCGGCCCCGGCGGGCTCGGGCGCAGTGCCGCTTGCATCCGCTTTTTTCGGTGCAGGCTTCTCCTCCGCCGTGGGCGGCGCCGTTTGCTCCGCGCCCTTTGCGGCCTTGGCAGGCTCGGACGCAGCGCTGCTTGCGCGCGTTTTCCTGGGAGCGGGCTTTTTCTCCTCCGCCGCGGGCTGCGCCGTTTGCTCCGCGCCCTTTGCGGCCCCGGCAGGCTGGGGCGCAGCTTTACCACGCTTTCTTGCCGGAGCGGCCTCCGCCTGTGCACTTGCCCTTTCCTGGCCAGCCTCGCCGCTTTC
>DVLH01000236.1 GCA_018715585.1 Candidatus Aphodomonas merdavium | reverse complement strand
CGCCGTGCATCCCTATGGCAACATGCTTACCGTTGTGGAAGCGACTGGCCAGCAGATCCTTGACTGCTTGGAGTTCGGCGTCAGCGCCTGGCCGGCCGAGTTTGGCGGCTTCCAGCAGGTTGCCGGCTTGACGTTTGAAATCCATACCTATATTGAATCCTCCGTTACCACGGACGAAAACGGCATGTTTACCGGCGTGGACGGCGACTACCGCGTCCAGAACGTAATGGTCAACGGCGAAGCGCTCGACCTGGAAAAGACGTACACCGTGGCCAGCCACAACTACATGCTCAAGCAGGGTGGCGATGGGTTCACCATGTTCCAGGGCGACAACATCCTTCAGGACGAAGTGATGATCGACAACCAGGTGCTCATCACCTACATCCGCGACATCCTGGGCGGAACCGTCGGCGAGGCGTACTCCGATCTGTTTGGCCAGGGCCGCATCACGTTTGTGACCGAGCAGCCGTAACGGCGGCGGGGCGCGAACTCCCCGGTGCGTTTGCCCGCGGGCGGAATGTTTCCGCCCGCGGGCTTTTTGTTTGCGCGTTTGCTGCCTTTTGCGGTTAAGCCCGCTGATGGCAAAAAATGTTCAGCCAATGCCTTCCTATTGCCACAAAACAGGTTTCCAGCCCTTGACGCATTATTAAGAAAATGTTACAATTGCTCGGAGTTTGATGGATTTTGTCGGTTTCAAGTGAAACGGCGCGGCTCTGAATTTTTCTGGAGGGATAAAAGGAATGAAACGCTGGGGAGCGATTTTGCTGGCTTTGGCGCTGTGCGTTGCCGCGGTGCCTGGCTTGGCGGCAAACCCGAAGGTTGACGCCGCGCCGCTGATGGAGGATACGACGGCGGCGGATGGGACCATCCGCGTGTGGCTCTCTACGCTGTCGGGGAGCAGCTATACCATCACGGTTAAAGGCGACTATACGATTAACGGCGATACAAGCCGGCAGCTGGCAAACGGAGCGAAGATTACCGTCAGCTTTTCCGGCGGGGCCGTCTATTTGGACGAGGGAAACGGCAGCCGCTCGATGGGGTCGGAGCTGACGCTGCGCCGCCATGCAGGCGGGGATGGGTATAATGCGCTGCAGATTGCGCAGGGGCTCGTGCCTTCGGCGTATTACCCGGGCGATTTGCACTTTGTCGTCTCCGGGGGCAAAAACTATGTGATTGCCCATCTATACATCGAAGATTATATTTACGGCGTGCTCCCCTATGAAATGGACAACGGTTGGCCGCTGGAGGCGCTCAAGGCGCAGGCGGTTGCCGCGCGCACGTATGCCATTGCCAACAAGCAGTCGGGCGGCCTGTATGACGTTGTCGATACGACGCAGGACCAGGTCTTTCGCGGCGTAAACTACGCCAAGGAGAACTGCATCCGCGCCGTGGATGAAACGTGGGGCGTGGTGATGAAATACGGCGAAGAGTATGTGCACGCCTATTACAGCGCGTCCAACGGCGGCCAAACGGAGACCAACAGCAACTACTGGGGCGGGGAGCAGCTGCCCTATTTGCAGATTAAAGAGGATCCCTTCGACGAGGCGAACCCGAACGCAACCGTCAAAAGCTACCTGATTTACGCGAAGCCTGATTACGGCACGAGCACCAGCGCTTATACGATGATTGCCTCGGCGATTGCCAAGCAAGAGGGGCTTTCCGCTTCGCAGGTGACGATCAACCAGGTGCAGAGCGTGACGCTCGACACGCCCAAATACGACGAACCCAGCCGGCTTTACACGCAAATGACCGTGAAGGCGACCTACAACGGCAACAAGACGGCGACGGTTTCCATCCCGATTTTCAACACCGTTGAAAACGCGCTGAGCTTAAAGATCAACAACACCGACAACGAACTTTACACCGTCGTCAAGGAAGAAAAGGGGTTCCGGGTGTATGCCAGGCGCTGGGGCCACGGCGTGGGCATGAGCCAGCGCGGGGCGGCGCAGATGGCCAACCTGGGCTATAGCTATGCGCAGATCCTCGGCTTCTACTATACGGACGTGACGCGTGTGCGCATGGAGTTTGCGCGCGATATCGGCGGGTCCGTCAGCGGTGAGCCCGTTGCGGTGGAACCCACGCCAGCGCCCGTCGAAGACGCGCAGGGCGTGATCTCCCGCATTGAAGCGCACGTGCGGCTGGACGATTCCAGCGAGCGGCTGAACCTGCGCGAAGAGCCCAGCACGTCCGCGGACGTTCTCGACAAGATCCCGGATGGGGAAGAGGTCGAGGTGCTGGAAGAGGGCGAATGGGCGAAGATCGAATATGACGGAAAGACGGGCTATGTGCTCAACGAATATCTTGTCTATGAGTTTGAACCGGATCTTTCGCAGGAGACGGTACAGGAAGTTACCGCGCGCGTTGTGCTCTCCTCGGGCACGCTGAACCTGCGGGAGGAGGCCAGCGAGGATTCCGAACGGCTGGAAGGCATTGAAAATGGCGAGACGTTGACGGTGCTTGGCACGCAAGGCGAATGGAGCCGCGTGCGCTATGGAAAGCTCGTCGGCTATGTGCTCAGCAGCTACTTGCAGCTGGAAGGAAGCGCCGCGCCAAGCGTCGGGACGGCTACGGTAAAGCTGTCTTCGGGGAATTTGAACCTGCGCGCGGCCGCAAGCGAAGAGGGCGCAGAAGTGGGCAAAATCCCAAATGGCGAGACGGTGGAAGTGCTCGGCACACAGGGCGATTGGACGCGCGTGCGCTATGGAGAGTTGACGGGCTATGTGCTTGGCAGCTATCTTTCCTACGGGACGCAGGCGGAGGTTTCCGCTACGGCGGCGCCCGCTGCGCAGGCGGGCGAGGATGCCTGGGTGATTTGCGCGGAGGACAGCAATGTCAACCTGCGCAAGAAGGCTTCCACGTCCGATTCCTCCACAATCCTGGCGCGCCTGCCCTACGGGACGCAGGTGCTCGTGACGGAGACGGAGGACGGCTGGTGCAAGGTGACGTACGGCGATACCATCGGCTACATCCTGGCGGAATACTTGACTTCTTCTGATCCTGCGCTGGCGTTGCCCGCCGCGCCGGCCGGCGAGGATGTCATTTACGGCAAAACGGTATGGATCCTTTCCGACAGCGGCGAGCCTGTCAACGTCCGCAGGGGCGCGGCTTCCGATGCGGAGGTGCTCGTCCAGGTGGACAACGGCACTGCCGTTACGCTAATTAATACGATCAACTCCTCGTGGTATAAGGTCATCTGCAAGGGGCAGACGGGATACGTCGCCTCCAAATACGTCAGCTTTGACAACCCGTCCGGCAGCGCAACGGCACAGCCTAGCACAGCGCCCAGCACGGCGGAATATACAACCGTCATTAACTCCGGCCGGGTGGATATGGACTCCGTCAGCGCGACGATGCACCTGCGCGCGGCGATGGACGATCTTTCCGACATCACCGGCACGCTCAAGCAGGGCGAGAGCATCGATGTGCTCTTCCTCAGCGAGGATGGCGATTGGATTTACGTCCGCTGCGGTTCGCTGGAAGGCTATATGCATACGGAGTTTGCACGGCTAAAATATGCCGTAGCGTGCGTTGTGCTGGAGGAGGCGGATTCGCAGCTGCTCGTGCGCCGCAAAGCGAGCCGCTCGTCGGAATATGTTGCACGGCTGGATAACGGCGCTGTTGTAACGGTCCTCTCGCAAAGCGACGATTGGAGCGAAGTGCGCACGCAGGACGGTACGGAAGGCTATGTTGCCACGCAGTACTTGGAAACCATCTCGACGCAATGATGCGGCGATTTCGTCAAACGCCGGTGTTGCCCGGCGAACGCTTGGACGATTTGCAGCGCAGCGGCATGTTCTTGCTGCAGCGCCCGGATGCGTTTTGCTTTGGAACGGACTCTGTATTGCTTGCCGCGTTTGCGGCGCAGGGCCGCGCGGGAAATTTCCGCGCGGCCGATTTGGGCAGCGGCAGCGGGGTGCTGCCGCTGCTTGTTTGCGGCCGGTGCTGTGGGGCGCGCTTTGATGCGGTGGAGATTGATCCGCAGGCGGCGGACCGTGCCGCGCGCAGCGTGCGCATCAGCGGGCTGGAAGGGCGCGTGCGCGTGCATGCGGTTCCGCTGGAGGCCGCTCCGGCGCTGCTCGGGTACGGTGCGTTTGACCTTGTCGTGTCCAACCCGCCCTATGCCCGCCCCGGCGCGCAGCACGCCCGCCCGGAGCGCGATGCGGCAGTGCGCGAGAGCAGCACGCGGATAGACAGCGTATGCCAAAGCGCCGCGGCGCTGCTGAAAAACGGGGGGTCATTTTGCCTTTGTTTCACGGCGGAACGGCTTGCGGCGCTGTTTGCGGCGCTTGCAGGCGCCCGCCTGGAGGCAAAGCGTATGCGGTTCGTGCATGGAGCGCCGGGGCGTGAGGCGAAAATCGTGCTGCTGGAAGCCAAACGCGGCGCGCGGCCGGGGCTGCGGGTGCTTCCGCCGCTGCTGTTGCGCGACGGACAAGGCTGTGAGACGGATGAAGTAAGGGATATTTACCTGCGGTGACGCATACGCTCTGCCATGATGAACTATGTGTGGGCGGCGATGTGCTGCGTTGGACTTGTTTGGGGCATTGCGGCGGGCCGGGCGGCAGCTGTCGGGGCAGCGGCGCTCGCCTCCGGTGTGGAGGCGGTGATGCTGGCGCTGCGCCTGGCCGGTGGGTTTGCGCTCTGGTGCGGCATGCTGGAAATTCTCGAACAAAGCGGGGCGGTGCGTGCGTTTTCGCGAGGGCTAAGCCCTGTTTTAAACCGGCTGTTTCCTTCGCTCAAACCGGACAGCCAGGCCAGGCGGGCAATTGCGGAGAACTTTGCCGCCAACATGCTTGGCCTTGGAAACGCGGCGACGCCCGCAGGGCTGCGGGCCATGCGCGCGCTGCGCGAGGAAGAAGGGGCGGGGGTGCAGGCGACGGACGCGATGTGCCTGTTTCTGGTGTTGAACGCCAGCTCTTTGCAGCTTTTCCCGTCCACGGTCGTTTCACTCCGGGCGGCGTCGGGGGCGGCCAGACCCGCATCGATCGTCCTTCCAACGCTGTGCGCTACAGCCGTTTCGACGCTTGTGGGCGGCGTTTCGTGCATGGCGCTGGCACGCCGGGGGAAGGGCGCGTGAGCGTGGGCGATTTGGTGACGCCCGCGCTGCTGCTGGCGGCGGTGCTCGTGGGCGTTTTCCGGAGGGTCCCCGTCTATGATGCGTTTGTCAAAGGAGCGCTGTCGGGGCTGAAAACGGCATGGCAAGTGCTGCCGTGCTTGGCGGCGGTGATGCTTGCGGCGGCGCTGCTTGCCGGCAGCGGCGCGCTGGAGGCGCTCACGGCGCTGTGCGCAAAACCGCTGGCAGCAATCGGAATTCCTCAAGGAGCATTGCCGGTGATGCTGCTGCGGCCTGTTTCCGGCAGCGCGGCGCTGGCAATGCTGGAAACGACGCTCGCCCAGTATGGCGCCGACAGCGCGACGGGGCGCGTGGCCAGCACGATGGTTGGCTCCAGCGAAACAATCCTCTACACGTGTTCGCTCTATCTGGCAGCGGCGGGCGTGCGCAAGGCGCGCCATGCCCCGGCGGCTGCGCTGCTTGCATGGTTTGCGGGCGCAGTGGCTGCGGCGTGGTTTTGCGCACTGATTCCATAAAAGAACCATCGGTGAAAAAGAGGTGTACGGAAGATGGAAATCTCTGTGTTGGCGGCCCCGGGCAACGTTTTACCCGGCGTTTTTGATGGCGCGGCGGCCATCGTCATTGACGCGCTGCGCATGACGAGCGTGGCGGCGACAGCGTTTCAAAACGGTTGCGCCGGCTTGCTTGCCTGCGCGCAGGTGGAGGAAGCGCGCGCTGCCGCCGCCGCATGCGGCGGGCTGCTTGGCGGCGAGCGAAATGCGCTGAAGATCGACGGGTTTGACTTTTCCAACTCTCCGGCGGAATACACGCGGCAGCGCGTGAGCGGCCGGCGGTTGGTGATGTCCACCTCCAACGGCACGCGCGCCATCGCGGGATGCAGCGGCGCAAAGCGCGTGCTGCTGGGGGCGTTTTTGAACGCCTCGGCCGTGGCGCGGCGCGTTGCGGAGGAGGATAAGGTGGTTATCCTTTGCGCGGGAAC
>DVLH01000235.1 GCA_018715585.1 Candidatus Aphodomonas merdavium | reverse complement strand
AATATTATAGCAGAAGTGCTTCGTTTTTTCAACTACGGGCAACTTCGACTATACTCACAACTTTATGACTTCTTGAATACTTGCCGAAAAAGAAAAACTGCTATCAGTTAAGATACGTTCCGGCCGCCGTCTGAGAGACATAGAACAGCTCTGTGACGGAAATGACCATCAAGACGGAAGTATCCTTGATGTTGATGATAAAGTTGTTGCAGATCTGCGGGAGTATATTGCGCAGGGCCTGCGGCAACACGATCCGGAACATCGTCTGGAAATGGTGCATGCCCAACGCCTTGCCAGCCTCGACCTGCCCGTGGGGCACGGCCAGTATGCCGCCGCGCACTGTTTCCGCCATGTAAGCGCCGGTATTGATGGAAACTACAAAGAAGCCGGCGAACAGAGGGGACATGTCGATCTGGAATACGGTCATCGCCCCGTAGTAGATGACGACGGCCTGTACGATCATTGGCGTGCCGCGGAAAATCTCCACATAAGCGGCCATGACGCCCTGCACCGCGTGCACCAGCGTCCGGCGAAGCGGGTTTTTGATTTCCCGCGCCGGGATCGCGTGGATAACACCCACGAGCAGGCCAATGATACAGCCAACGATCGTGCCGATCAAGGCAATCAGGAGCGTAACGCCGGCGCCGCGCAGGAGCCTTGGCCCGTACTCGCCAATCAGGAAAACGACCCATTGGAAAAATCCAGAGTCTGCGGCCATGATCACAGCGCCCCCTTAGGCCCCCTGCGACAGGGGCTGGGTATCGATCGCGGCCTGCATGATCTGCGCGCGCTCTTCTTCCGAAATCTGCGCCAGGGCCGCGTTCAGGCCATCCAGCAGCGCCGCGTTCCCCTTTTTCACGGCAATGCCGCAATCGGTGTCCTCAGGGGCTGTAAGGAAGGGACCGTCGGGCAGTGTCAGCATTTTTACTGCGGAATTTGCCGTTTCGGCAGCCATCGCGCTGGGAATGTCACACACAACCGCATCTACTTTGCCGGAAGTGACGGCCACAATCATCGTCGCCAGCGTATCGAGTGCGGGCTGTTTGTCAACTTCGGGGATCTGATCAATCATGTCGTACCAGATGGTATTGAGCTGCGCCGTCGCGGAAACGCCGCGCAAATCCTCCAGGCTGGCCGCGGAGGCGTATTCGCCGTCGGCGCGCACCAGGCAAACGATATCCGCTTTGTAATAGACGTCTGTAAAGTCCACGCTGAGCTTGCGGTTTTCTGTGGTGCTCATGCCGGCGACGACCGCGTCGATCTTATTGGAGTTGACCGCCATGATCAGGCCGTCCCACTTGATCTTGTAGATCTCCAGTTCGCAGCCCAGCGCGTCGGCAAGGCGCTTGGCCATCATCACGTCATAGCCGTTGGCGTATTCGTTGCTGCCGGCGATCGGCACGGCGCCGTTTGAATCGTCAGACTGTGTCCAGTTGTAGGGGGCGTATGCACATTCCATGCCAACCCGCAGAATCCCGGCTTCGCGAACTGCCCCGTCGGAGAGCGTGATCGCGGGCTCTCCCTCCGCGTTTGCCGTGCAGGGAAACGCTATCAGGAGCGTTAAGACCAGCACAAAAATGAACCATCGGTGGGGAAAGGAGCCGCTTTCATTCTTTTTCATGGTAAAATCCTCCACGTTTTCTTGAATCGCTCTGCATGATCGCACCGTTTCAGCGATCGCAGCCATTTTAACACCGTTGCCGGTCGCACGCAACGACTTTAATGCAATCTTAGGGTCAGGGCAAAAACCCAACGCCAATCTGAACACTCTTTACGCGAGCTACCTCGAAAACCGATTGTACCGCCACGCGCATTGTGCTATACTAAACGCACAGAGCCTGCAAATAAAAAGTCAAGAGGCGTATATGTAAAAAATCCCCCTGAGGATCAGGGGGAATAATGTGAGGAGAAAAGGGTCAACGCAAAGGGGAGCGCAAAACATTGAGATGCTTATCAAGGATGCGTCTGCATTCATTGAGGATGCCCAACGGGTCATCACAGAAGTAGCACAGGTATGCCAGCAAGGTCACGGCGCAGCACAGGTTTTTCCTGTGTTCAATGTCGAGGTAAGAACGTCTGTCAATGCCAAGGTCAAGAGCGAATTCCATCTGTGTCAGGCCGAGGCTGTCGCGGGTAAGCAGGAAACGTTCGGCGAAGAAGGAGCGCAGGGCGCAGAGGCAGGGATCGTCTTTGGCAGCTTTCATGGGAGGCAAACCTCACTTTCATTAGAATTATTAAAATTCTAATAAGAATGAAGCGCGAACGTCGAGGAGGCTATTACCACATTTTTCCAGAGGAGATGAAAAAATGATGCGCGTAACACAAACAGGTCGCCGTGAAAGACGCGCCGGCAGGAGAGGGAAAGAGGAATATGGCGAGCCGTGCTTGGAGAAGGGACAGCTCCTGCTTTCGCGAGAACCAGACTGGCTGGGCATTGGATCTACGCCGACAAATGCAACCAGCGATTGCTTGCCAGCGAAACGCCGAATGTCACCGATCTCCGCCATGAGTTGAGGACCTGTAGATTCACCGACGCCATACATGGACATGACGGTGTCAAATTCAGGCAGCTTGCTGGCAAGGCGCAGCATCCCGGCACGAATGGTCTCAACAGTTCTGGAAACTGCGAGAAGTTGTGCGGCAGCTTCCTGTACCAACAGCTTCGTGGTCTCGGTCCTGCTTACGAGGGGAACAACTTCTCTGGAACCTGCGTGGATCTTCGCAGTCTTGTCCGCATTGAAGTTGTAGCCGTGACGCTTGCACCACTTGCGGTAGCGCTCGATAAAGGCTGCACAACTGACGGAGGCGACGCATTCGGCGTGCCAGAAGGTTGCAACAAAGTCCACCCATTTCTGACTGCCGTCTTTGCGAGCGGGACTGTCGAACCAGCGATTCACTCCAGGAAAGGACTGATCCAGCAGTGCGATGAGATTATTGGACAAAGATACTCTCGTTTTGGAGTACAGGTTAAACTGCCGGTTCAGGGTTTTTAACTCGTATCTTACGGTATCCATGGGAGTATATTGCCTTAAGGCGCCACGCCTCAAATTTCAATTTGAGCCG
>DVLH01000234.1 GCA_018715585.1 Candidatus Aphodomonas merdavium | reverse complement strand
ATTCGTCCGCAAGCTCCAGCAGGCCGGGCGTATACATCGCTACAATTGAACCGTAGCCGCCGTTTTGCAGGAAGTCGCCCAGCTGGTAAAGCGTCCAGTCCTCGCGCACCTCCTCGGTGAGGAGTCCTTTTTCGATGAGCAGATCGGCCAGCGCGTCAAGGAACTGCTCATACGCTGGTTGGATGGATTTTAGGTCCGACCCGGAGAGGTAGGCATTTTCGTCGCCGGATGCGGCGCAGGGCAGCAGGCAGACGGCCAACAGCAGCGTCAAAAGCCGGGTTTTCATGGGGCAACCTCCTTTTAGCGCATGAACATGATGATGTCGGACACTCTGCGTTCTTCTCCGGCCGCGGGTTTATTGATAATTTCGCCGTTAAAATAGAGCGTAGTGGAACCGCCTCCATCCAGGTTAAATGCGGTTTCCACGCCGTAATCGAGGAAAAGCTGTTGCAGTGTGGGCAAGTCGCAGCCTTCGGAATAGCCTTCGCGCCGGCCGTCCACGACGATTACGAGATAGTGCAGCGGATCGTCCGTGAACTGGCCGATGGCCGTGCGCGGTTCCAAATACCCTTCGTCCACGCGGAGGATGGATGAATGCAGCGGGATGGCTTCTCCGTTTTCCACCAGCACGGGGCCGAATTCAAACGTGTGCCATACCCCCTCTTCCATTAGGCGGTTGGCCACGAGCCCCTGCTTTTCCGAGCGGTCCGTCAGCACGCGGAACGAGCCGTCCCGATCGACGATCAGCAGCGCACGCGCGGAGTTTTGTTTGCGAAACAGCTCCCCGCCGCGGATGATGATGCCGTTTTGATGGAAACCACAAAAATCGCCGTTGATCGCCAGGAGCGGATTGTGCCGCTCCGCGATATCGGAAAGCGCCTCCGTGGAGGAGCCGAACTTTTCGTTTGCAAACGCGTAGCTGAACTGCGTGATATCCGTCAGGCGGATATCGGCGGCAAAGTAGACGAAATCATCCTGATGACACCGGTCGATTGTTATGGAAATGCTACTGTTAGTATATTCCATGTGATCGGGATTGGCGAGCGTGACGGCCGGAGCCGGCGTGGAGGGAGGCGCTGTGGAGAGCGGTTGCGCGCCTTCGGTTACGTCTACAAACACGTCGCTGAACGTATCCCCAGAGGCGGCACTGCCGGTATCGAGGGAAGGCGCAGGGGTAGCCGTGATGGCGATTTCATTTGCAGTGGCCTGGGGGATGATGGTTGATTCGGCCTCCATCGGTAAGCGCATGGGATTGGTTGTCGTGGCGGTAAGCAAAAGCGGGAAAAGCAGCACAAGCGCGCACAAAAAAAGCCATGCGCGAGCATCCCGTTTGTTTTTTTTTCCTGCCACTGACGATCCCTCCGCGTTTATTTGAGAAAAATCCATAATTTAACGGATGAAATGAACGCTTTCATCCTCGTTTGTCCCCTCAAAGCGGCGGTGTATTTTGCACAGCAAGACAAAGAAAATGCCGAAAGTGGTGAATTAATGGCGGATTTACGCGAAATTTGGGGCGATTATGGAGCGAAAATGGCGCAAAGCACGCTTTTTTCTTGACATTTAGGAGAGCATATGATAAAAAGAAACTGTTCTAAAAATTTTTTGCATGCAAAAGGCATGAAGAAAAGAAAGGGGAAGAGGAAAGATGGAGTCGCTGCGGATCACCTATCTTTCCCACAGCGGGTTTACCGCGCAGGTGGGCGGCACGTTGCTCGTATTTGACGATGCCCAGCCCCTCCAGGAGCGGACGGGCGGCATTGCGCAGGGGCATGTCACCCGGGAACACGTGATGCAGTTTGAAAACGTGCTGTTCTTCGTTAGCCATGCGCATGCGGATCATTACAACGACGCAATCTTTTCTTTTTCTGATTTGCCGCAGGTCCGCTATGTGCTAGGGCTTCCCGTGCCGGATGGGCGTGAGGCCTGTTCGATGCGCAAGGGGGATGATCTTTCGCTGGCAGGGGTGGAAATTTCGGCGCTTGGCTCAACGGACGAGGGCGTGTCGTTTTTGGTACGCCTGGCAGGGTGGACGATTTTTCACGCGGGCGATCTCAACTTCTGGCATTGGCGTGAGGAATCGACGTTTAAGCAAATAGCGCAGGCGGAAAGCGATTTCCACGCGGAGGTTGCGCCGCTAATCGGCAAAAAGATCGACTTTGCGTTTTTCCCGCTCGACCCGCGCATGGGGGAAATGTACGATGCTGGTGCGCAGTATTTCCTTATGGAAGTGCGTCCGCGCGTGATGATTCCGATGCATTGGTGGGGACGTGCGGAGGCGGCGTTGGAGTTTGCGCGCCGTAACCGCAGCAAGTATACGGAAATTCTGGCGCTGACCCGCCCTGGCGAAAGCCTGGTGGCGACCATGGGAGAGAACGGGGAAATTTCGGTGGAGCTATAACGGTAAAAAATTTTTTATTTCTTGCCAAAATAACTGGTGCAAAATGCCACCAGTGTGGTATACTAGGAAAAAAGCGCGTGTTCTTTCTTCGAGAGCTGACGGACACCCCCCCTCACGTCCGTTGTGTAAGAAAGGACAGGCGCTCTTTTTTGCTTTTTGGCGGCCTTTTGCGGCCGATTGGGAAGATTTCCCATGGACAAATGGGAACGCGCCGCAAAAAACTAAAAATGCGTTTTGCTCCGCTACGGCCGCACGGGGGAGGCTGTGCTTTTAGCGCGGCAAAAAGCTTTGCGGCATCCGTTTCCGGCAAGGGCTTTCGCAGGCAGACGCGTCCCCGAACCGGGGAGCTGCCTGTGGCGGCTTTTTGTAAAAACATTTCTTTTTCGCCTGCGGTTTTGCCGTGGAGACTTGCAGGAAAATCTCGCTGCGTTGAGCCGGCTTGGCAGCAAAAAGGCGCATCCTCCGGCAAAGCCAGGGGATGCGCCGCGGAAATGTTTTGGAATGGCGTCAATCCTGCAGGTATGGCGGGACAATCTTTCCCTGCCCAAACGGCTCCGACTCGATCATTGTCAGCAGCGCGTCGCGGCAGCCTTCCGCCATCAGGGTCTGGTCTTCGGGGGCTTTGTCGACCATTTGATCGCTGGATGTGGTGTAGAACCAGACGCCCTGCGTATCGGTCAGCCCCAGCGAGGCGGTGTCAAGCCCCATCTGCGCAACCTCTTCGTTGGTGTAGTAGACAAGCGTCGGGGCAGGCAGTTCATTTTCCCAGTAGCATTCGCTCAAATCACCCGTTGCGGACTTGCCGCCGCAGTACACCTCGATGGTATAGGCGTGAATATTGAGGCGGCCGTAGGCGTAGTCGATGAGCTCGGCAGAGGTGGGATAATCCTCATAGGAGGACTTGGAGTAAAACCCGCGGCCCGTCGTTTCCTGGAAGGCGGCGGCCATTTCTGCCGCGATTGCCTGCATTTGGGGGATGTCTTCGCTGTCGATGCTCTCGTCGTAGGGACGGTAGCACCAGGGATAAAGCACGCATTGAATGCCGGTGTGCAATGTGGCAAGGGCGTCGATGTCCTTGTCGATAAGGAACTGCTGCACGGCCTGCACTTCCGGCTCACTGGCAGCGTCGGGACCGGCGGATGCGAACGCGTTGGCGCCGATGACGCCCGCTTCGCTGTCAACCGTCTCAATGTCGAAGCGGTTCCACTGATAGTCGAACGTGCGGTTGAGGTCAATGCCGCTGTTGCGCGGGTCATCCGCGAGCACGCCGTTGCCGTCCCAATCGGGGCTTTCCCGGCCGATGTAGGAGGCCTGATAGGCTTCGCTGCGCATGGCGCTGTACAGGGAGGGCGCCTCCGTTAGCCATGTCATATCGTCGTCCTCATTGCCAGCAAAGAGATAGGCGATGTAGCCGTCGCCGTCAAGGTCGGTGTAAGGATCGGAGAAGGGGACGCCATCGCCGTTGAGGTCGCGCGGGCGAAGGTTTTCGCGCGTGCTGATAACGAACGACTGGTCGTAACCGTCCGGGTTGATGACGGGGACGACGTAGATGATGTATTCATCCAGAATTTTCGCAACGGATGCGTCCGTGGCGTTTGTGGCGAGCCACCAGAGGAAATACATCGCGCAGGCAGCGGATTCCCGTTCGCCGCCGTGGATGTTGGCCAGCACGGCGATGCCTGTCTTTTCCTGCGGCGCAATGCTTTCGTTTGTTAACTCCATGCACCAAATCGAGCGTTCCTGCCAAGAGTGGCCGATGGGGTACAGAGAGGTGATTTCCGGATACGTTTCGGCGACGGTTTGTAAAATCCCTTCCAGCTCTTCCCATGTATGGCGCGCGTCCCAGTCAACGTTCAACGCTTCCGGCACGGCGGCCAGCGCGGCCGGTGCGGCCGTCAAGAGCAGGACAAACGCAAGTGCGAGGCATACAATCCGGTTTTTCATGGGAGAAACCTCCTTTGCAGGCGCTGTTGTTTTTTATGCTAACGCTT
>DVLH01000233.1 GCA_018715585.1 Candidatus Aphodomonas merdavium | reverse complement strand
TAATACTCGTGTGTATGGGGCAAAAAATTCTCGGATGCGTTGGAACGCCGCATATCCAAAAACTCTACCGTTCTTTCTGCGTTCTGCCTCATCTCAATCCTCCCATTGGGCCGGTTGGCCATAAAGCTATTGTAGCCCAATCCGCCCCGGATGTACAGCACTTACACAAAGCTTGAAGCCAGCCGTGTGCAGCGCTGCAATCCACAGGTTTGACGAAGTACGTCCTGCGATATAAGTGGCTCGCATTGAAGACAAACGCTCCTTTTGGGGCTTCTATCCCTGCCCGGCGCATGCGCATGGTGATCACCTTGCCCAAGATGCCGCATTCTCGTGCGGTTTTCTTCATATTTTCCGTCTTCCTGCAAGTCGGCGCCGTCACACACTTGCAGACTGTCCAAAACCCTTCTAAGGGGTTCAGCGGACCGCAGCATTCCGACTGCGACGCCATGCTCGCGTGGAGTTGTCCCGGCGGAAAAGCTCTCCTGCGGCAATTTTTTCGTCATGTTGAAACGCCCCCTGACATTCGTCATAGGGGCGTTTCAAGAAAAGGACCTTGCTGTATAAACAAGCGCGATCCACAACACAGATTACCCGCTTCCGGCGATCAGCCTGCCCTGCTGACATGTGCGGTCGATTCGCAAGCCATGCGCAGCAAGGGTTCCTTGGACGTTTCCCCAGCCGCGCCGCAGGCGCAGGGGAAACATGTACTGGCGGAAAAGGCCGTAAACTTCTTGCAGGCCACGGCGGCATTAACACACCGGACGGCAAAACCGTAAAGCAAAAGTATCGTTGTGCGACTGGAACATTGTCCCCGGCATTGCCTGGTCAGACGGTAAGTAAACTTCTTTAGTCTGACAAGCCTCTTCCCCACCGCAGCGAAAGACAGTCTTATCAGTCAGAGGCAGATACCGTCGATCCACGCCAGCACCTCGCCGGGGTAATCGGCCTCGCTGTGCGGCTGGTCCCAGACCATCGCATAGTCTACCGTGCCGACGCCTGCGTCAGACAGCAGCAGCGCCAGAATCACGGAGACGCTCAGCGAGGTGTCCGCGTCGCGGGCTCCCACGCGAATCCGATAGTGCCGGGCCCGCCGGCTTTCTTCGCCGCAGGCGAGGTAGCGCAGAGGGTTGACCAACCGCAGCTTTGTTGAAAGCTCCTCGTCTCCTTCGCAAGCCGTCCAGGCCGCTTCCAGCGGAGCGGCGTCCCGTGGAAACTGCCGCGCCACCGTGCGAAGCGCCTAGGCCACGTCCATGCTGAAATGGACATATTCCTCGCCTGTTTTGCCGAAGAATTCATTTTCTCCGCTGTCCTTGCCCAGCTTGTCAAAGGCGGTGCAGGGTTTCATCCGGCGGCGGTGCGCAAGCACGTAGGCGTCCAGGTCGCACACAACGGCGCGCGTACCATCCCAGCTGAGCCAGGCATGCTTGTCATCCCCGGGCACGGCCACCATGGGCGGCTGCATGTCCACGAAGGGCGTTCCCCTGGGCGGACGGGAAAACAGATCGCCTAGGGCCATCGGGCGCGGCGGACGGTTCGCACCGCCGGCAGGGGGCTCCGCAGGCGGCGGGGCGGGCATATCTTCCGTGTAATTGCCGTCCAGGTAGTCCTGCACCGAACAGGCGAGCGGCAGGGCGCCCGCCTCAAGCCGCCTCAGGAAGTCCGTTGCCGAGTCGGAGAGGCGCGCCATCAGGAAATCATAAAAGGAACCGCTGCGGCCGTCCTGCCCCAGCGTGAGCCGCTCGCCCGTCTGCGGGTCGCGCAGCCCCAGGCCGTTGACATAGGGCACATACTGCGCGGCAAGCTCCGCGGAGAGCGCCTTTTTAAACGGCGTCATCGTCTCCGCCGGACCTGCCGGGGAGTCCTCGCATGTCTCATCCGCGCCAAACATCCATTCATAGGCCATGTCCGCATGTTCCAGATCCACGATCGGGCAGTAGATCTGCGCCGCGTAGACGGCGTCGCTCTCTTCCAGAAACGCTCCGTTCTCCGCCAGATACGGCGTCAGGGCGCCGTGATCGCCGCTGACGGCCAGCAGGGCGCTCATCGCCCCGCCCGCGCTCCAGCCCACGGAGACGATGCGTTCAAAATTGCCCGGCAGCGCCCCGCGGTTGTGGCGCAGAAACCGAATCGCCGTCTTCAGGTCGATCAACGGCATGGGCGACTTGCCCACGGCGTTGCCCCTTTCGTCATGCGATTCGCGCCCGCGGCAGCCGCAGGTCACATAGACAAGGCCGTGGGCCAGGTACGGCTCTGCATAGCAGCGCGGACCGCCCAGCCAGGTATGCGGCATCTGCATATAGCCCGCCGAATTGTTTTCAAAGACGATCGGCGCCGTGCGCGCCGTATAGCTGCCGGCGCGCCCTTCCGGGTCAACCGTGCCGTCGGAAAGCAGGTACGCCCTTGGCACAAAGATGGAAAGCCGCTGAAACTTTGGCGCCGTTGCCAGCGGCGTATAGAGCACGTCCTCCAGGCACCAGCAGTCATGCGCCTCATCCAGTGTCCATGCGCCGCGGCACTGGGCCAGCTCCATGGTCTGATTGACGACAGGGATTTCTTTCATTCCGGTCCGTCCCCCTTTTCTACCTCTTTGAGCAGCGCGGCGCACGCACACCGGCGCGTGCCATGCCGCTGCCAGCGCCCGGCGATCATGCCCATGGCCGCAAAGCTGCCCGATGCCGGCCCGGCGCCGATTTTCTCCTGCGTGTAGAGCGCTTCGCAGCCCTTCGCCAGCGCCTGCGGGCGGATGCCGCACTCCTCGCGCAGCGTCTCCACGGCAAGCGGCGCGCCTCAGGCAAACATGCCGTAAACCAGCACATGACCGCCGCATGATGATGCAAAAGACGGTATTGACCAGTATGTCAAAGCGTCCGGTAGTTTCTCTGCTCCCGGGCCTTGCGCCAGCGCAAAGCCCGCGCGCTCCGATGATATGAAGCAGGCAATCAAAAAGGCCGGCGCATAGGAAAAGGCAAAGCTGCTTCCCATGCTTCCCCACTCAAAGCGCTGCATGCGGTCCAGCCAGATGTTCATCGCCTGCGCTGCCACGCCGGCGATACCCGCAGATTCATCTGCTACGGCTTGATCGCCCGAAAACGGTTCCTGTGCTTCCCCCTCAAGCCACATGAGGATTGCCGTTTTCCTTTCAGTCCATATAGAGCATCTCTGCGTTGCCTCCCAGAATCTTCTCCGCGTCCCGTGGATCAAAGCCCATGCGCATGACAAAGGACACACCCTCCCGCATCCATTCGTCTCTGACCGGGTAGGAGGAGCCGTAGACGATGTGGTCCGCTCCAAGGATTGTGACCGCGGCCTTCAGGTTCACCTCGCCCCAGGGCTGCGCATGGGACATTTCAAAGTACAGGTTTTCTTCCAGATGCCTGCGCATGCTCTCCGGCGTCGCCGAAAACCGGCCCGCAGCGTCCGGGCCTGCCGGGCCGTGCGGCATGAGCATGTCCCTGTAGGTGAAAAAGCCGCCGCCCAGCATGGAATGGACCAGCTTCACATGCGGATAGTTTTCAAACATGCCTGAAAACAGCTCGCGGCTCACCGCCTGCATCTGATCGACGCAGCGGCCATAGGAACGGCGCAGATTGTTGTAATCCTTGAGGCTGGCAAACTCGACGGGCACGGGCGTATGGTGGACATACGCATTCATCCGCAGGACTTCCAGCCTTTCAAACATCGGTGCAAAGGCGGGATCGTCCAGATACAGCTCGCCGTAGTGCGCGCTGAGCTGCACGGCCTTCATCCCCAGCTTTTCCCGGCAGCGCGTCAGCTCCTCCAGCGCCGCCGGTTCACCCCATGGCGGTACGATGGCCAGCGCGGTAAAAAAGCCCTTCGACCGGACGGCCCAGTCCGCCATGCCGTCATTGAAGTATCGGCACATTTCTAGGCTCATCCATTCGTTGATGCAGGGAACCTTCAGCACAGCGTGGTCAATGCCCGCGGCGCGCAGCCTGTTCATCACGTTTTCCATGAGGTAATCGCCCTGCACATAGTCCACCCCCGGACAACCGACCGGGCGCTCTACGACGATCTGCCGGCGACCCTGGTTTTCCTTCATGAACACTCTGGTCCCATAGCCGCGCGGGGCATCGGCTGCAAAGCGGGAAAACAGCGCGTCATCGGTGAACATGGCCTCTGGAAACCAATACACATTTGCATCAATGATCATGTTTCGCTCTCTCCTTCTCTGGCATCCCCCCTCAATCGTACACGCGGCGGATGTCGTAGGTGATGGCCGTATGGGCGAAGCGCATCACGCGCTTGTACTCGATTTCCGCTTGCAGGTCCTTCGGGCCGTCCCCAGGATGGGGAAGCCTTCGCTTCCAGATCCGCCTGCCCTGTTGATCGAGGCGCTCCTCGCCGGGAAAGCGGCCGGGAGAAACCGGCTCGCCCTCATGGCCGGATAGAATGTGCCGCGCGCAGGCGAGCTGTTCCTCCACCAGCTGCGCGGGGACCTCTCCTCCGCCGCCAAACACGCGGTCGAACCGCTCCCGGACCGCCATCAGCTTTTCCAGCATCCGCGCCCAGTGCGCCACGCTGCCGCGCAGCGTCTTGCCCTGCGGCATGAGCTCGTCGCCGGAGAAAAGGATGCGTTCCCTCCCGTCCAGAAACGCCAGGCTGCCCACCGCATGGTCGGGAATCTGGATCACCAGCAAATCGCGCCCTGCCAGCGGGATCACATCGCCGTCATGCACGATTTCAACGGCATAGTCCCTCGGAAACACGATTCCCTCGAAGCTCGGAAAGGGCTGCGTGGCCAGAGGCAGCGTCTCGGCCGACATGTATGCCAGGTCAAAGTATGATCGCTCTTTACGGGGCAGGTAGATTTGTCCGTGCCAATAT
>DVLH01000232.1 GCA_018715585.1 Candidatus Aphodomonas merdavium | reverse complement strand
AATTCAATCACGCCTTCCAGGGAATCTGGCAGCCGTCAGTTCTCTGCAATCACACGTACATCCGATGCATCCGCACCCGTTTCCCTGGCAACAAGCTCCATGATAGCGATGGCATCTTCCTCGCTCAGCGCCGGCGTATTTACCACGACGTTGACCGATCCTTCGTGGACGGTGCAAAGCGCCTCGCCAAACCCTCGCGCCGCCAGCAACGTCTCTACGGCAGCTTCTCGCTCCATCGCCACGGCTAACGCCGTTTTTTCCTCCAGTGCCTGCGCAACCGTTTGAGCGTCCGCCATGGCGTTTTGCGCAACCTCGTCGAGCATGCGGGCGGAGGCCGCCCGCGTCTCGTTCAGTTTCTCCCGATATGCTGCAAACCCGCCCGTTAATGTGCTTTGTACCGTCGCTGCGGCGTCCGGTTCTGCTGCAGTTGCGGAAGGCGCAGCTGTTGCGGAAGGCGCAGCTGCCGGCACTTCTGCTTGCGCAGAAGAAAGCGGCAGCGCGGTTGCCGCAGCCTGTGATTCCAGCGCGTTTTCCGCCGCTTCCGGCGATGCCGTAACAAGCGGCACACGCTCGACCGGCAGCGTTACGGATGCCTGGCGTGTCGCCGTCTGTCCCCAATACGACACAGCAAGCAGCAATACCACCAGTCCAAAGAAGGTCAACATTCTTGCGTCCGGTTTTTTTCTCTTGGTTATCATCGGCAGCTTTTTCATTGTTTATTCCTCCTTGCGCATCTGAAATACTTCTACCGCCTCCGCATCCAGTTGCAAAAGCGTTTCCACCGCACGCGCCAGCTGCAACCGCACCTGGACATCGTCCGCGCCTTCCGCCACAACAATGACCGCAACAGCGCCTGCGGTATTCTCTTGCTGCGTGCCGCCCGTCCAGGTGGCGCTTGCGCCATCAGCCTCCTGTGCATATTGTATGACGACCTCTACGTGGCCAGCCCCCTCCATCTGGGACAGCACCTCCCCCAGACGCGCTTCCAGCTGGCTTGCATAGGCCGCACCCTCGCCGGTGGAAACCGCTCTCGCTCCAGGAAGATCTGGCGCGGCTTCTTCCGTTGGAAGCAACATGCTGCCCGCAATGGCAATCACCGCAAGCAAAACCGCCGCTGCCGCTCCTTTTTTCCGCCATCCCTCCTGCATCTTTTGCCAGAAAGTCATCGCAGCACCTCCGACATCCATTGCCAAAGCGGGCCGAGCACCGCTTGCAGCAAGATCAGCCCGGAGGCAAAGCGCACATACGCGCGCCAATTCCCATCCGGCATCAGAAAATCCACGCATGCGCTCAGCAGAACAAACGCCGCCACACGGCGCAAAAGCTGTAAAATCCCGTCCATTTTCCCCGCCTATGCCATCATCGCCACAATATTGCCGGCTGCAACCGCCTGCGCTAGCAACACCAGAAACATCGTTCCGGCACAGAGCAAGCAGCCTGAAAGCATCCCCATCGCTCCGCACGCACCGTCAAGGCACTGCGTCATACGGCCATCGTCAAGCGGTTCCGCAAGCGCCCCTGCAATACGAAAGACCACGCCCGTAAGCACGATGCGCACAAGCGGCGCAGCCAACCAAGAGCATATAAGCGTCATCCCCGTCACTCCCAGTGCGTTCTTAACAAGCAGCGAACTTGCCGCTACCGTCTCTGCCGTGTCTGAAAGCATGCCGCCGACTTCTGGCACAAAGCTGTCCACTGCGAACTTTGCTGCCCGCAGCGAGGCGCCGTCACGCACGGCCGCCGTAAAACCACGCACGGCCATCACCCCTGTAAAAACCGTCAGCGCCACGCCAAGGGCCGTGTTTGAGACCGCACGGCATAGTTTTGCCGCCCTGGAAAGAGAGAGCGCATCTGTCATTCCGTCGAGTACCGTCAGCGCAAGGTATGCCGCCGCAAGTGGCATACAGACCTTTTCGCATACGAAAACGACGGCAGAGACAGCAAGCGTAACGAGCGGCTGCACGACGGCCGCGCTGCTGGAACCGCCCACCGCGGTTAGCAGCGTTAAAACGGGAGGGAAAAGCGTCCGCATGCCATCTGCTGCACCGGAAACTGCTTGCATCGTCTGCTGGCACACCTGCGCACACTGGCGCGCGGCTTCTTGAGCGGCGTAGAGAAACAGAACCCACTGCGCCACGGCGCTCGCGCGTCCAGATCCCCAGGCGGTTTGAAACCTGCGCAACACAGCGCAAAGAAGCACTGGGCCAAATAGCCGTAGCAGCAACGCCCTTCGTTCCAAAAGTGCTTCGCGCAAAAGCAGCAGAATATCCTGCCAGGCAGCCTCCAGATCCAGCAGCGACTCGCCGCTGAGGGCGCGCTCTAGCAGCGGGCCCACTCCTTCCGCCGCCGCGGCCGCGCCATCAAACGCTCGCTGAATGTCATCTAGCGGCAGCGTCGAAACGACCGACTGAACGTCTGTTCCCTCTGCTGTCGCAAAAGCAGGAAAAACAAGCAGGCAAATGACAAGAATGGACGCTTTCATGCAAACATGGCAAACACGTTTTCCAGCAGCGAAACCGCAAGCGGCAACGCAAGTGAGAGCATCATCAGCCTCCCTCCCATCTCCACCTTTTCCCCAAGCCCTTCTTCGCCCGCATCCCGGCAAAGCCGTCCTCCTGTCTCGCACAAGATCCCTATTCCCGCCACGCGCAACAGCAACGCGCCTTCTTCTTCCAGTCCCGTCATTTTAGAAAGGCTCTGCAGCGCTTCCACAACCGTCCTCAGCCTGTCCGTAAAGGCGAGCAACAGCGCCGCTCCCGCTGCGAGCGCCAGCGCCACGGCAGCCGGCGGGCTTGTCTTTCTTAGCACGAGCAGCAGCAGCGCCACGCCCATGCCAATTCCTACAAACCGCAGCGCCTCTGTCATAGCGAAAAAATACTGCGCACGCTTTGAAACAGTTGCGAAATCAAATTGACGACGGCAAGCAGCACGATTGCAAGGCCAGCAAGCGTCGTCAGCATCGCCATATCCTCTCGGCCCGTTCGGTTGAGAATTTGCGCCAACACTGAAACCAAAATGCCAACGCCCGCAATTTTGATCAACATGTCAACATTCATGCAGCTGCCCTCCTTACTTAATTAGAGCAGAAACAAAAATACCGTCGCCGCTCCAATCCCCCCGAGCGAACCGGCCAACCGCCGGTCTTTTTTCCATGTTGTCTCTGCTGCGGCGCGCTGTGTTTCCAAAGCGCTCCTACAAGCATGCAATAGTGCCAGTGCTTGTGGTTCATTGTAACCGCCTAGTCCATTCAGCAGCGGTTGCAGGGCTTCCCAGTCTGCACGAACAAGGGAAGGCATCCTGTAGTGCCGTGCCGCCTCCTGTAGCGAAAGGCGCGGCTGCTCCCGCATTGCCTGCGCGCACAGGCGCATGAACGCCGCAGCTTCACCTTCCTCGCCCGCAGCGGCATGCTGTAAAAGCAAACATAGTTCCCCATAAACGGGCAACGCGCCTTCTATGCGCGCCAGCATCCGCTCCAGCGCGCGCAGCGTGCGGCAGCGCTCTGCCATTGCCTGTGCCCAGTTTGCCGCAAACGCTGCACAGCTGAGTGCGCCACACAGCGCAAAACACCATCTAGGCAAGCTTCTCCCCCTCGCCGCTATAGACGGCGCCCAGTTTTCCCACACCCGTGAGAATGGCTATGCTTGCAAACGTTTTTAGCGCATCCCGGGGCAAGCGCTCTGCGGCGGCAGCGTAACTGGCTCCATGGACCGAAGCGATGACGGCCACACCGCTGCGCGCCATCATGCATAGCGCCCTTGCATCTTCGTCCCCGCCAAGTTCATCGGTTACAAGCACTTGAGGCGACATGGCCCGGAGCAAGCAGAGCATGCCAGCCCCTTTAGGGCATCCGTCCATCACGTCCGTGTTTTCTCCAACATCCAAACAGGGGACGCCTGCCTGGCAGGCAGCCAGTTCAGAACGCTCATCGGCGATACCAACCTGGATCCCTTCCCGAGAGAGCAGTCTCGCTGCATCGCGCAGCAGCGTCGTTTTGCCAAACCCGGGCGGAGAGACGATCAACAGGCTTCTCGGTTTCCCTTCGTGCAGCAGCCAGCGGCGCAGCGGTTCCGCCGCACCGGGGATTTCCCGCGCCACGCGCACACAAAGGCTCGCAATCTGCGCAACGCTTCCACCTGCCATCCTG
This sequence comes from Candidatus Aphodomonas merdavium, assembly GCA_018715585.1. Taxonomy (GTDB): domain Bacteria; phylum Bacillota; class Clostridia; order Christensenellales; family Aristaeellaceae; genus Aphodomonas; species Aphodomonas merdavium. Next base: position 3,803 of record DVLH01000232.1, on the reverse strand, counting down.
CCGCAAAACCCTGCCCGATGGCCCCCCGGCAGCGTCACATACCCTTCGCGCAGCTCATGTCCGCGCGCATGCAGCGCATGGCCAAGCATCGTCGCAGCAATTTCGCAAATCTCTCCTTCGCTTACAGGCATGCCAAACTGCCAATTTGTTTCCCCGCAAATCAGGGCACGCCGTCCTGCACGCAATCGCAGCTCCCGCGCCACCGCAACCACCGGCTGGGGGACTGTCTCAAGCGCCTGGCCGAGTGCGTCCGGCCAATAAGGACGCAATGTCTTTCGCCAATTGCTCATTCAAACAGCACCACCCCAAGTGCCTCCCACGCCTGTGCGTCAATCCCATCTTTTGCGGGAAGGCCATAATCCTTGCGAAAATTGCGTACAGCCGCCGACATCCCATCGCCATAAATGCCATCGAGGCTTCCGCTGTAATAACCAAGCGCGCGGAGCTTGCGCTGCGCTGCACATACCAGCGACCCTCTATCACCCGGGGCAATCGGCGAAAGTCCCCATCCAAGCTCACCGTACGGTCCTTCCTCGATGATGACGACCGTCCCGTTTGGAACAAGGCTATAGAGCTTTTCGGCATCGCTGGTGTACATCCGGATGCAACCGTGCGATGCGCGGCTGCCAATCGACCCCGGCTTGTTCGTACCATGAATACCATACTGCCCCCATGGCACGGATAAGCCCAGAAACCGGGTGCCGAACCCAGACGGCTCCGTGCGAAACCTTCGGTTAATCCGGAAAACGCCAAGCGGCGTCGGCGTTTGCCCAGTGCCAGCGGCAATTGCCCAACGCCCCACCTCGTCTCTCCCCCGGTAAAGCGTCAAGCTCATCGTAGACAGGTCGATGTAGATAAGGTATTCGCCGCTTGCCATGGCCTGTACGGCTTCCTGTGGGAGTGCTTGCAGCAACAGCAGCACCCCACAAAGAATCAGCAGCAGCAAAAATCTACCGCGCACATCTTTCTCCTTTTTTTAACGTTTTGCCTCGCGCATCCGGCCGGGCGCGGCGCGCGTTCGCCCTTCCCTTTGCCGCGCCCCGCCGGTTTCCGTCCCAGACGTCGTCTCCTCTCACGCGCCGGGCGGCTTTTGCGCGCAAACAAAAAAGCCACGACGTTCGTCATGGCTTGTTTACGGCGCATACAGGTGGCACACGGCCCCCTTGTTACCCGCACATTGTGCTAGCACGGGAGCGTTCTATGTCTCTCCCAGCAGGCAGTAGATCGCCCCATGGAGAAACCGGCATTGCAAGCTCCCGCCGTTTATAAAGCCACGACGTTCGTCATGACTTTCTATGCGGCAGCGCGCCGGTTTATCCCTCCGCCTCTTGTGGATGCCCAGGATCTTGCAAAACCCTTCCATCCTCTACAACAACTTTTTCGGCGCCGTCTACGGCCGCTTGGATAAGCGTTTCCAGCCCTTCTCCCAGCCGCGCTTCACCCTCCCGTACGGCATCAAGCCGCGGCCGCGTGAGCGGATGGCGCGGCGTAAAGATGGTACAGCAGTCCTCATACGGCAAGGAAGACGTAGCATAAGTACCGATTTTTTCCGCCTTATTGATGATGTCGATTTTATCAAACCCGATCAGTGGGCGAAAAACGGGGAGCGAGCAAACATCGTCCGTACAGGCCAACGCTTCCATCGTCTGGCTGGCGACTTGGCCGAGGCTTTCGCCCGTGACGAGCGCCTGCGCGCGCTCACGCGCCGCGATGCACCCAGCAATGCGCATCATTTGCCGGCGCATAATCAACGTCGTCATCTCTTCCGGGCAAAGCTGGTGGATGTTCATTTGGATTTGCGTAAAAGGCGCGATAAAAAGATCAATGCGCCCGCATGCCTGCGAAAGGATGCGCGCAAGCTCCACAACCTTATCCCGCGCCCGTTCGGACGTATAGGGGAAAGAATGGAAATGGACGGCGATCAGCTTCACACCCCGACGGGCGATCATGTACCCCGCCACCGGGCTGTCAATCCCGCCCGATAAGAGCAGGCAGGCCTTTCCACTTGTGCCCATCGGCATACCGCCCGCACCTTCCAGGCGGCCGATATGCAGTGTCGCCTTTTCACGGATCTCGATCACAAGCACATAATCCGGGTTTTTAACGTCTACGCGCAATTGGGGGTTTTCCTGTAGGATATATCCGCCCACAAGCTCGTTAATCTTCGGGGAATCGTAGGGATAGCGCTTGTCCGAGCGGCTGGCACGCACCTTGAATGTTCCCGTTTTATCCCGCATCATCTGCGATGCCTGGCGGCAAATGGCGTCAAAATCATCCTTTTCCATTTCGGTTGCAATGCTGACGGAATGGACGCCGAACACCATCGCCACGCGCTCCGCGCACGCCTGCGCATCGCTCATATCGCTCACATAAATCCGGCTATCGCTCAGCCAGGCATGGCCGCCAAACGGCTCCGCCGCATGGCGCACCTGACGCACAAGCGCGCGCATAAAAACCGGCCGGTTTAGCCCTTTTAAATATACCTCGCCAAACCGTACAAGAAGGATTTCCCGCATCGCTCTTATCTCCTTTGAAACGCTCCATACACCTGCAAGCAGCGGAGAACGGCCTGCGCAGCCTCATCCGCTTCCTCAAGCGTGTTCATCATGCCAATGCTAAAGCGCACCGCCGTTTCCGCCGCGCTTTTTTGTGCGCCCATCGCCCGAAACGCCGCGCTCATCTCCCGCTTCTTTGACGAGCACGCAGACCCTGTGCCCACGTAAACGCCTTCCTGCTCCAGCGCATGCAGCATCACCTCGCCGCGCACGCCGAGGGACAGGTTGAGGATATGCGGCGCAGCGCTTTCGCCGCCAGGATCCGGCCCATTGACGCGCAGCGGAACCGCCCCGCGCAGCCGCTCATATAGGCGCATCTTTACCGCGCGCAGCGCCTGCGCGCGCTCCGGAAAGGAAAGCATCCACTGTGCGGCAGCGGCAAAACCTGCAATCCCAGGCGTGTTCTCCGTGCCAGAGCGCAAGGCGTGCTCCTGACCGCCGCCTTCCACCCGCGCCGCGATGCGCACACCTTCGCGCACAAACAGAGCTGCCACACCCTTTGGGCCATGAATCTTATGTGCTGACACGCTGTAAAGATCGACAAGGGAACGCTCCATCCGAAAAGGGACGCGCAAAAAACCCTGCACGCCGTCCACATGCATCAGCGCCTGCGGGTTCGCCTGTTTGAGCAAGCGGGCAATCTCCTCAATGGGCTGGATAGCCCCCGTCTCGTTGTTAACCTGCATGCAGCTCAGCAACGCCACATGCTCGTCCAACATGCTTACAAGCCGTGGTAAATCTACCACGCCATCCGGCCCCGCGCCGAACGTTTCCACCGTGTGGCCCATTGCCTCCAACTGTGCTTTCGTCCGCAGCACCGCCGGATGTTCTCCCGCAAAGAGCAAAATGCGCTTGCCGCCATGAAAACGCGCAGCGCTACCTAAAATAGCCAGGGAATCTGCCTCGCTACCGCTCGCCGTGAACACAAGCCAGTCCGGCTTCGCCCCCGCCGCATTGGCCAGCAGTTCGCGCGCCTCCCACATGCGCTTTTCGGCACGCACAGCAGGCCCATACGCAGCGGAAGGATTAAACCAACCGTTTTCTAGCGCTTCGTGCATGGCCTGCACAGCGGCTTCGCAGGGCTTTGTGGTGGCGCTATTATCCAAATAAATCATCAGTTCGTTTGATAAACGCCGCGCGGCAGATAGAGCTTGATCATCTCGATCATCTCCTGGGAGGGCTCCAGGACGATGATATGCTTTTCACCATTTTTCTGGTAGTAGAAATAAAATAGATTCCCATCCCGAT
>DVLH01000027.1 GCA_018715585.1 Candidatus Aphodomonas merdavium | reverse complement strand
GTTACAAAGCAAAAACGCTGATAAAGATACAGATTGTATCCTTATCAGCGTTCTTATTTGGTGCCGGTGGCCGGACTCGAACCGGCACGGTGTCGCCACCGGTGGATTTTGAGTCCACTACGTCTGCCAATTCCATCACACCGGCATAAACGGGAAAGGCGGCTTTGCCCATCAAAGGGGCAACACAGCCTTTAAACTAGCCTGTCCAACGAGGACGAAAGACAGTATAGCAAAAATACGCAGAGAATGCAAGCAAAATTTCTAAACCATTCGTGGCGTGAACACAGGGCCCGGCGGTGGCGTTGACAAAAAAAAGAAAAGCGCGTATCCTTAACCTGGCTATGAAAAGGTGAAAGCTGCTGCAGAAGGAGAACGGGCGTGGTTATTCTCGGCGTCGATCCCGGCCTAGCGACGATGGGCTGGGGCGTCATTGAAACGGACGGAAACAAACACCGCATGGTGCAGTACGGCACGCTGGGCACGCCGGCGGGCGAGGCGCTGCCCGTGCGGCTGCGGGCCATTTACAGCGGCGTGCAGCAGCTTATTTCGACGTTCGGTCCGGATGATATCGCCTTTGAGGAGCTGTTTTTCGCCCGCAATGTCACCACGGCGCTCGCTGTCGGTGCGGCGCGCGGCGTGGCGCTCGTCGCCGCTTCGCAGCATACGGAGAACCTTTACGAGTATACGCCGATGCAGATCAAGCAGGCCGTTGTCGGCTATGGCAAAGCGGACAAGCATCAGGTGCAGACGATGGTCAAGATGCTTTTATCCCTGCCGGAAATCCCACGGCCGGATGACGCGGCCGACGCGCTTGCCGCGGCGATTACGCATGCGCATTCCGCGCGCCAGCGCGCGCTGTTTAAGATCAAATAAGGAGATAAAATGATTTCGCACATTGAGGGCCGCGTTGCGGAAAAGCGCGCAGGAGAACTGGTGATCGACGTGGGTGGCGTCGGGTTTTTGCTGCTGTGCCCTGCTTCAACCGTTGCCGCCGCGCCGGCGGCGGGCGCAGTGTTCCGCTGCTACACGCATTTTTCCGTGTATGAAGGCGGCATGGATCTTTACGGCTTTTCCACGCGCGAGGAACGAGAGATGTTCCGGCGGTTGTGCTCTGTCAGCGGCGTTGGGCCGCGCACGGCGCTGGGGGTACTTTCGACGCTCTCCCTGCGCGATTTGTCGCTGGCCATCCTCGCCGGGGATGCCGTGGCCATTGCCCGGGCTCCCAACGTGGGGAAAAAGACGGCGCAGCGCATTATCCTTGAGCTCAAGGAAAAGGTGGACGGTGCGGATGCGGCCTTTGGCGGCGTGGCCGCGCCGCCTGCGCTGAACCCGGACGCGACGCAGGAGGCTGTGGAGGCGCTGCTTGCGCTGGGCTATTCCGGACAGGAGGCGGCACGCGCCGTAGAGGCGGTGCGCGATAAGGCCGAGACGGCGGACAAGTTGATCCTGCTCGCGCTCAAGGGATTGGGAGGTTGACCGGATGGAAGAGAACAGGCTGATCATGTCGGGATACCGCCCGGAGGACGACGAGGCGGAGCGCTCTTTGCGCCCGCGGACGCTGGAGGAATACGTCGGCCAGACGGAGGTCAAGGAGAGCCTGCGCATTTACTTGCAGGCGGCGCTCAAGCGGCACGACCCGCTCGACCATATCCTGCTTTACGGCCCGCCCGGCCTTGGCAAGACGACGCTTGCAGGCATTATCGCCGCGGAGATGGGACAAAACATCCGCATCACCTCCGGCCCCGCCATTGAGCGCGCCGGCGATCTCGCCTCCATTTTGACCAACCTTAACGCGGGGGACGTCCTTTTTATTGATGAGATCCATCGCCTTTCGCACACGGTGGAGGAAGTGCTTTATTCCGCGATGGAGGATTACGCGCTGGATATCATGATCGGCAAAGGCCCCAGCGCCCGCTCCATCCGCGTGGATCTGCCCAAGTTTACGCTCGTTGGGGCGACGACGCGCGCAGGGCTGCTCACCGCGCCCTTGCGGGACCGGTTTGGGATCCTCTTCCGGCTGCAGCTGTATTCCCCGCAGGAGCTTACGCAGATTGTGCGCAATTCGGCGCGCATTCTCGGCGTGCCGGCTGACGAGGAAGGGCTGGGGGAGATCGCGCGCCGTTCGCGGGGGACGCCCCGCATCGCCAACCGCCTCCTGCGCCGCGTGCGCGATTTTGCACAGGTGAAGAAGGAAGGGCGCATTACGCTGGAGGCAGCGCGCGACGGGTTGGATATGCAGCACATCGACTCGCTGGGGCTGGACAATGTCGACCGCGCCGTGCTGCTGGCGATGATGGAGAAATTTGGCGGCGGCCCGGTAGGGCTGGACACGCTGGCAGCCACGACGGGGGAGGACGCCACCACGATTGAGGATGTGTACGAGCCGTATCTTTTGCAGCTGGGCTTTCTCATGCGCACGCCGCGCGGGCGGGTCGTCACCGACGCCGCCTACCGGCATATGAAGCTGACGCCGCCCGTGCGGAGCCGGCTGGACGAACAGACAAGGATGCAATTGGATTAAATGCTAACGAGTGATTTTGATTATAACCTTCCCCAGGAGCTTATCGCGCAAACGCCCATCGAGCCGCGCGATGCGAGCCGCCTGATGGTGATTCATCGCGATACGGGAGTGCGGGAACACCGCCATTTCCGCGACGTCATCGAATATCTCAACGCGGGCGACGCGCTAGTGATCAACAACACGCGCACCATTCCCGCGCGCCTCATCGGACGCAAGGAAGGAACGGGCGGCGCGGTGGAGTTTTTGCTGCTGCGCCGCAAGGATGCCGACACCTGGGAGGCCCTGGTGCGCCCCGGAAAGCGGCTGCAAGTCGGAGCGCAATGCGAGTTTGGCGATGGTATGCTGCGCGCTACGGTGCTCGCGCGCACCTCGGACGACGGAGGAAGGCTCGTCCGTTTTCACTATGAGGGCGTGTTTGAAACGGTGCTTGAGCAGCTTGGAACAATGCCGCTGCCGCCGTATATCCATGAAAAACTGCATGACCCGCAGCGCTATAACACCGTCTATGCCAAGCAGGATGGATCAGCCGCCTCGCCTACGGCAGGGCTACACTTTACGCCGGAACTGCTTGAGCGCATCCGGCAAAAGGGCGTGGACGTCGTGCCGGTGCTGCTGCATGTGGGGCTAGGGACGTTCCGTCCTGTTTCGCAGGAGGACGTTGAAAAGCATGTGATGCATACGGAGTACTATGAGGTGACGCCCGATGCCGCTGCGCGGCTCAACGCGGCGCGCGCGCATGGCGGGCGCATCATCTGTACGGGCACGACGTGCGTGCGCACGCTGGAGACCGTTACAGGTGCGGACGGCATCGTCCGCGCGGGCGCAGGGGAGACGAGCATCTTTATCAAACCCGGCGTTCCCTTCCATGCGACGGATGCGCTGATTACCAACTTTCATTTGCCTAAGAGCACGCTGCTCATGCTTGTTTCGGCTTTTATGGGGCGGGAAAATGCGCTGGATGCGTATGCCGAGGCCGTCCGGCTGCGGTACCGGTTTTTTAGCTTTGGCGATGCGATGTTGATTACAGGCAGGAGGACGGAAACAAATGAGGGTGATTGAACCGGGCTATGAACTGATACGGCCGCAGTCGCTTTCCCAGCAGGAGCGGCAGGCGATTCTTTTGCAGATTGAAGATGCGGCGCGCACTTGCTATAAATCCACGGCAAAAAACAAATCGCCCGAGGCGACGGCGAAGTTTGTCGCTTCGCTCGTGGCCGCCGGGCATGAGGCAATGATCGAGCACGTGCATATGAGCGTGCGCTTTACGGTGGACCGGGGCGTCAGCCATGAAATCGTGCGCCACCGCATTGCCAGCTACGCGCAGGAGAGCACGCGCTATTGCTCGTACGATAAAGAAAAGTTTGGCAGCGAAATCACCGTGGTGCGCCCGCAGGCGTTTGAACCGGGCACGGAAGCGTTCGACGTTTGGAAAGCCGCCTGTCAGGAGGGGGAGCGGGCGTATTTTCATCTGCTGTCTCTTGGCGTTGCGCCGGAGTATGCGCGCGACGTGCTCCCTACCAGCTTAAAGACGGAGATCGTCGTGACGATGAACCTGCGGGAGTGGCGGCATTTTTTCAAGCTGCGCGCAGTGGGGACGACGGGCAAACCGCATCCGCAGATGCGCCAGGTTGCCGCGCCGCTGCTAGAAGCTATGCGCGCATTCCTGCCGGAAATTTTCGGCGATATCGGTTGATTTCCCGGCAATGGCGGCGCTAAATAGCGCTTTATGCACCGAGTTCGCGCCAGAGCTTATTCTCATCGTAGTATTTTTCCGCAATCCAAGTGCGGTCTTCGTCGCTAAGGCGGCAGATGCTCTCGCGCGCCTTGGCGCGTTCATGGTCCAGCTGCGCTTTTGTTTTGTAAAACGGGCAGCTTTCACCTTCGCATTCGCCGACAAGCAGCACGCGGCATTTCCCGTCGGGAGCCAGCGCAAAGCAGGAATTGGTCATTTGCATCACCTCGCGCGTTTTAGATTAGCCGGATATTTCCGCGCGGGACGCGGTGGAGTCTCCAGCCATAGAATATTTTACTCGCAAAGATTAAGTCAATATGAACTTTTTTAAAATCATGTTGATATTCGTTTCATATTTGTATGGTACGTTGCAGCTAGAAAGCGAAAGAAGGGCGTGAAGGGATGATACTAGAAAAGCGCGACTTTATTAGCCCCAGAACGATTACCAACTTGCCGCAGACGGACGCGGAGGGCGCAGCGCTATTGAAGGAATATGCCGCTGTTCTGCCTTCCTATCGTGGAGCGATGAAAAAAGCGTGCGCCAAGTTTGAGGTGCTCGACGATGAGTTTCGCATGCTCTATGAGCGCGCGCCGATTCACCATATTGAGCAGCGGATCAAATCTCCCGAAAGCTTGCTTCGCAAAATGCGCCGCAAAGGGCTTCCCATGACGCTGGAGGCGATGAAGGAAGGCGTGCGCGATATTGCGGGGATCCGCATTGTCTGCGCTTATTTGGACGATATCTATTGCCTGGCGGAGATGCTCGTCAAGCAGGACGACGTAACGCTGCTGAGGCGCCGGGACTATGTTGCCAACCCCAAGGAGAGCGGATATCGCGGGCTCCACTTGCTGATCACGCTGCCGGTACATCTGGCATCGCAAAAATTGATTGTGCCCGTTGAAGTACAGCTGCGGACCATTGCGATGGACTCCTGGGCGACGCTGGAACACGAGTTACAGTATAAAAACGCATCCGTTCTGCCTGCGCATTTTGCCGACCAGCTGCGCATGTGTGCCGAGACGGCGTCTGTGCTGGACCGGAACATGCAGAGCATCATGCAGCAAATTGAATGCCATGCGGATGTGCCACAGGAGGACGGGGAAGAGAAATAATTTTGCCAGGCGGAGCGCGCGTGCAAAACCATTGCGCGCGCCATGCTGCGCCG
>DVLH01000231.1 GCA_018715585.1 Candidatus Aphodomonas merdavium | reverse complement strand
TGATCGCAATGCTCAAAGACCGTCTGACACAGCCCGAGTTTCACAATGGCGTGATCCTGGACGGATTTCCGCGCACGATCAAACAGGCGGAAGCCTTGGAAGGGATTTTGCAGGTCGATCATGTGATCCATCTGGACATCCCGGACGAGACGATCGTCTGGCGTATGGCGGGGCGGCGTGTCTGTCCCGACTGCGTAGCAACGTATCATACAAGTTGGGAAGATTATAGCGAGAACTGCAGAAAATGCGGCGCTGCCCTTGCGGCGCGTGACGATGACAAGCCGGAAACGGTCTTGCACCGGCTCAAGGTATACCACGAGCAGACGGCGCCGTTGATCGACTTTTACCGCAGCCGCGGAAAACTGATCACCATTGCCTCCGAGGGCAACGGGGCGCCTGAGGAAGTGACCGTCCTGATTAAGAAGGCGCTTCAATGATTACACTTAAGAATGCCGACCAAATCGCAAAAATGCGCCGGGCCGGCCATTTGCTGGACGAAGTGCTCACTCAGGTTTGTGCAGCGGTTGCACCTGGAGTGACTACGAAGCAGCTGGATCATCTTGCTGAAAAGCTGATCCGTCAGGCTGGGGCAAAACCCTCTTTCTTAGGCTATCAGGGTTTTCCGGCGTCGCTGTGCACTTCGGTGGATAGTATCGTTGTGCATGGTTTCCCCGACAACCATCCGCTGCGCGAAGGCTCCATTGTTGGGTTAGACTGCGGGCTGATTTTGGACGGATGGCAGTCTGATATGGCGCGGACCGTGTGCGTCGGCAATGTTAGTGCGCAGGCGAAACGGCTCGTAGAGGTCACAAAACAGTGCTTTTTTGAAGGGCTTGCCTTTTGTAAGGTCGGCTACCGCCTGGGTGATGTCAGCAATGCAATTGAACGGTGTGCCCATGATGCCGGCTATTCGGTCGTGCGTGCCCTTTGCGGCCATGGCATTGGCCGCGCAATGCACGAAGATCCGGAAGTCCCGAACTTTGGGGAAGCCGGGCATGGCGTCAGGCTTCGGCCTGGGATGACGTTGGCGATTGAGCCGATGATCAACGAAGGCGGATGGGAAGTCGACATTGACGGCTGGCATGTCGTGACGGAAGATGGCAGTCTCAGCGCGCATTATGAAAACACCGTACTCATTACCGCTGGCGAGCCGGAGATTCTCTCCATGCGTTCATGAGAGGTGCGGCATGAGAAAAATACCAGTCGAACCGGGGCGCGCCGTGCTTTCCATGGCAGGCCGCGATTCCGGGAAGCGCTTTGTAGCGCTTCGAATCGAGGGCGACTATGCGTATATCGCTAACGGCGGTTTGCGCACGGTGGAAAAGCCCAAGAAAAAAAAGTGCAGGCATCTGCGCGCGCAGCCAGAACTCTTTCATGAGATTGCGCAGCAAATTGAAAGCGGCGAACAACCGACCAATGCACAGTTGCGCAGGTGTTTAGCTGACCGACCTTCAGGGGAGGATTAGGATTTTGGGCAAAGACGATGTAATCGAAGTTGAAGGCACCGTTGAAGAAGCGCTTCCAAACGCGATGTTTAAGGTGGCGTTGCCAAACGGCCACCAGGTGATGGCGCATATCTCCGGCAAGATGCGCATGAACTTCATCCGGATCTATCCGGGGGACAAGGTTACGCTGGAGCTCTCCCCGTATGATTTAACGCGGGGTAGGATCACCTGGCGCAGCAAGGCCTGAAAGAACAAATCAGGAGGAGAATAACATGAAAGTTCGTCCGTCTGTGAAGCCCATCTGCGAAAAATGCAAGATCATCAAGCGCAAAGGCCGCGTGATGGTTATCTGCGAAAACCCCAAGCACAAGCAGAGGCAGGGCTGAAATCCAAACCAAATGCATACGCCCCTTTCTTGTTTTGCCGTGTGGCAAAGCGGGGAAGGGGCTTTTGCTGTCTGAATGCGCTACGAGCGCAGGCAAGAGTGAAGATCATGCAAAGCGGTTTTCAATTGCTGAATACTAAAAATGATATGCTAACCAAAGGCTCGCAGGACGAGAAGGAAACGAGGAAAGCGCTGCGCTGGTTGTGCTCAGGCAGCGCTGATGGCTTTCGTTTCCCATGCGGGTTGCGCTATCGGTCCAGCGCGTTCGCTCAGGATGGACGCATTAACGATACGGCGCGTGCGTTGATGAAGCACGGAGGCGTGGCCGGCGCGCCGTTGAGGGCTTTAGCGCGCTGTATTTTCCTGCAATGATCGGGGAAAAGACGGTTTTGTTTTCCTGGATGGATGGCTGTGTGCTGCTGTTTGCCGGGGGGAAGGCGGAACGAGCCGCTTATGCTGGCAGACGGCGTATCGCAGGCAATCCGGCGGGACAATCATTTTGCCCATGCCGCAAGGAAGCAAGCGCCGGTCACTGATAGCGGTGAGAAAGCGCGTTCGGCGTGTTATGGCACGGGGCTCTTTATCAAGTGGCGGGGAAGGGACTGAAGGCAAAATCTGCTGCGATACGCGCCGCATTCCAGCGGGCATGCGCCCTGCATGTGGCAAAGAAAGAGGAGAATTCGCCCCCCCCCAAAAAGGCATTGGAACGGTGTGACGCGGGGCCGTGCGGATGAAGCGCTGTTTTTATGTTCGGATTTTGCCTACCGTATAACCAGCGAAAGCGGGTGGCCGAGCGCGGCGCCGTGTGGGATAAGGAGACGTATGGTTAAAGAGAGAACACGCAGCCTTTTATCAAAACGCGCCAAACGCGCCATTTGACGTCTGTAAATTAATTGACAAATTAATTACACGGTGATATGATACGCATTACTGTAATGCATGCGTGGAAAAAATGGCACGAAAGCATTATAGGGATTTTGCAATTTGGGAGGAACAATCATGGATCTTAAACGTGGCGCGAAGCGAGTGCTTGCGATTGCGCTGAGCATGGCGCTGGGCTTGCTGGGGTTTGGCATGACTGCGCTGGCCGAAGGCGCGTACACGCCGGGCGTTTACAGCGCGACGGCGCAGGGCTTCGGCGGTGACGTCACCGTCACCGTTGAGGTTTCGGAAAACGAAATCGTCAGCGTGGAAGCGGTTGGCGAAGGCGAAACGGCGGGAATCGGTTCCAACGCCATTGAAATGCTGCCCGACGAAATTGTGGAAAAGCAGACGCTGAGCGTTGACGCGGTGGCGGGCTGCACGGTCACGTCCGAGGCGGTGCTGGCGGCGGCGGCGGAAGCGCTGCGCCAGAGCGGTGCGAGCGACGAAGTCATCTTCGCGGAGCCGGTAGCCGCGGAAGCGACGGCGGAAGATGAAACGATCGAGACGAACATCCTCATCGTCGGTGCCGGCGCCGCGGGCCTCTCGGCCGCGCTGAGCGCGCATAACAACGGCGTGGAAAACGTCGTGGTCATTGAAAAAATGCCCACGATCGGCGGCGCGACGGCCATGGCCGGCGGCGGAATGCCCGCCTACCGTGTGGACGAGGATGAAGACGTCACCGAAGCAAACATTGAAGAACTGTTCCTGGATTTGAGCCGCATCGGCAAGTTCAACAACAATGCCCGCCTGACGATGATGCAGGCTCGCCTCTCCACGCCGACGATTGAGTGGCTGAAGGAAGTGGGCGTGAGCGTCACCGGCGAGCCGGATCCCGAGGAGCCGATCGTCCACTACGGCTGCGAAGGCACCGCTTCTGCCGCGATCAACACGCTGTATGAGAAGGTTCTGGAAGCCGGCGTGCCGGTACTGCTCAACACGCGCGCGCAGCATCTGATCATGGATGGCGAACAGGTCGTCGGCGTGGAAGCCACGGGCAGCGAAGGCCAGACGATCACCTTCCTGGCCAACGCGGTGCTTATGGCTACCGGCGGCTACGGCAACAACGTTGATTTGATCAGCGATCCTTCGATTCTCGACCGCGTGATTTATTACGGCCCTGTCGGCGCGACGGGCGACGGCCATATCATGATGAGCGAAATCGGCGTGCCGATGTTCAACATGGATAAGGTTGCCACGAAGCACTTCGGCGTTGAAACCGAACCGGGTTACGGCATCCACATTCACTGGGCCGTGGCGCAGTTGTTTACGAAGACGGGCGCGATTGCGGTGAACAAGGAATGCGAGCGTGTCGTGGACGAAGGCGGCGACGAGCTTGACATTGCGCTTGCTTCGATGTATCAATCGTCCGACGGACGGCTCTATATCGTGATGGATCAGTCCTCTTATGATCTGTTCAGCAGCATCCTTGTGGAGCGCAACGCTTTCACGGAGGAAGAGCTAGCGCAGATGATCGCCGAGAACGGCTCCGGCGTCACCAAGCTCGTGCGCGCGGACACGCTCGCGGAGGCGGGCACGGCCATCGGCCTTGACGGCGCCAAGCTGGAAGAGACGGTGCAGGCGTACAACGCGCAGGTTGCTGCGGGCGAAGAGGACCCGTTCAAACGCGAATATACGGCGGAAATCGGCGAAGGCCCGTACTATATCATGCAGACGGTTGCCCGCTATGCCACGACGCTGGGCGGCGTGAACGTCTCCAATGACTTTGAGGTGCTCGACGTGAACGAAAAACCCGTCCCGGGCCTGTATGCCGCGGGCGAGGTTGTCGGCAACATCAACGGCTCCTATGCGGAATACCTCATCTGGTGCTTTGCCTCCGGTATGGAGTTTGGCAACGTGATTGCCGCCGAGTAAAAAATGCCTATAGCGCGCCGCAACGGATAACAAGCGGAAACGGCGTGCAATTAGAAAACACAAAACAGCGCTGCCGGAATCCTTTTGGGGCCGGGCAGCGCTGCTTTTTTGCATCATGCCAGCAAAAAAATGGGTGGAACAGGCATGAAAAGCTGGCTGCGGCCGGGCGGCATTCTTAAAAAAGCGCACGGATAGGCATGGGGGCGGAAAAAAACAAATAAATCGAATGAAAGGGTAGAAAATATTGCATGAGTGGACATAAAACGCTTGATTTCCTGGAAAAATGCTGATATAATTGATAACCGGTCTGATTGTGGGATCAAGCCGTTTGGGCGGCTGCACAGGAATCACCGCCCTGTGTTCCAAATGGCATTCCATATAGATTTTTATTCCATCAACCACTGGACACGGAGGTGCGCGTATGGCACGTATTGCGGGCGTAGACCTGCCCCGGGAAAAGCGCGTTGAGGTTGGCATTACCTACATCTACGGTATCGGCCTTCCCACCGCGAAGAAGATCATCGCCGAAATCGGCATCAATCCCGATACCCGCGTAAAGGATCTCACCGAACAGGAGATCAACAAGCTGCGCGAGTATATCGAACATAACGTCAAGGTGGAGGGCGACCTTCGCCGTGAAGTATCCCTGAACATCAAACGCCTCGTGGAAATCGGCTGCTACCGGGGCGTCCGTCATCGCCGCAGCTTGCCTGTGCGCGGGCAGAACACGAAGCAGAACGCCCGCACCCGCAAGGGCCCCAAGAAGCAGGTTGCCGGCAAGAAGAAAGCTACGAAGTAAGGAGGACGGAGAAACATGGCAGCGAAGAAACAGCTCCGGCGCGTAAGTCGCAAGCGCCGCGAAAAGAAGCTTGTCGAGCGCGGTGCGGCGCATATCCGTTCCTCGTTCAACAATACCATCGTTACCCTCACCGACCTGCAGGGCAACGCGCTCAGCTGGGCGAGCGCCGGCGGGCTCGGTTTCCGCGGAAGCAAGAAGTCCACGCCGTTTGCCGCGCAGATGGCGGCTGAGACGGCCGCCAAGGCGGCGATGGAATACGGCCTGAAAACGGTCGAAGTGTACGTCAAGGGCCCGGGTTCCGGGCGTGAGGCCGCCATCCGCTCGCTGCAGGCAGCCGGCCTTGAGGTCAACATGATCAAAGACGTCACCCCGATTCCGCACAACGGCTGCCGCCCCCCGAAGCGCCGCCGCGTGTAACGAAGAGTATTCGCGTAAGATTTGGAGGTACCCATCAATGGCAAGATATACAGGCTCTGTATGCCGCATGTGCCGCCGCGAAGGCGCGAAGCTCTTCCTCAAGGGCGACAAGTGCTATTCGCAAAAGTGCACCTTTAACGTCCGTCCGACCCCTCCGGGCCAGCATGGCCAGGCCCGTCAGCGCAAGATGTCCGAGTATGGCATCCAGCTGCGTGAAAAACAGAAGTGCCGCCGCGCCTACGGCGTGCTGGAAGTGCAGTTTGCCCGCTACTATCAAAAAGCGGCGAATATGCGCGGCGTCACCGGCGAAAACCTGCTCTGCCTGTTGGAGCGCCGGCTGGACAACGTCGTCTACCGCCTGGGCTTTGGCGCTTCCCGCGCGCAGGCGCGCCAGATCGTGCTCCATGGCCATATCTGCGTCAATGGCAAGCGCGTGAACATCCCGTCCTACAGCGTGAAGGAAGGGGACAAGATCAGCATTGCGGAAGGGTCCCGTGATCAGGAGCGCTTTAAGGCGCTGCGCGAGGGAACGGGCCGCACGCTGCCCAAGTGGCTCACGTTTGACGGCGAAAACCTGACCGGTTCCGTCGATGCGTTCCCGCGCCGTGAGGACATTGACCTGACGATCAACGAGCAGCTCATCGTCGAGTATTACTCCCGCTAAACGATGTCAACGAACCAATCGACGGTTTGGGAGGGAGGATTGCCCCAATGAGCATGACCGAGTTCGAAAAACCGAAGATCGAGCGAGACGAAACGCGCGAAAATTATGGCCGATATGTCGTGGAACCGTTGGAGCGCGGCTTTGGCCAGACGCTGGGCAACGCTCTAAGGCGCGTATTGCTCTCGTCCCTGCCGGGCGCGGCGGTTACCAGCGTGCGCATCGAAGGTGTGCAGCACGAGTTTTCAACCGTCCCTGGCGTGAAGGAAGACGTTACAGAAATCATCCTCAACCTCAAAAGGCTTGTGGTGCGGCTGCATGCCGACGGCATTAAGACGATCACCGTCGATATCAAGGGACCGCATGATTTCATTGCAGCGGATCTTGAGGTGGACAGTGAGGTTGAAATTATCAACCGTGAGATGCATATCGCTACGCTTAACGAGGATGCGCACCTGCAGATGACGCTGACGATCGATAAGAGCCGCGGCTATGCAACGGCGGACAAGAACAAGACGGCGAACATGCCGATCGGCGTGATCCCGGTTGATTCCATCTTTACGCCGATCACCAAAGTCAATTACGCCGTTGAGGACAAGCGTGTCGGCCAGATTACCGACTTTGACAAGCTGACGCTGGAAGTGTGGACCGACGGTTCTGTCGGCCCGGACGAGGCCATCAGCATTGCCGCAAAAATTCTGCAGAACCATTTGACCATGTTCACCGCGCTGACCGAGCGCTCTGCGGCGGTGGACTTTAACGAGCCCGAGGACAACAAAAAGGAAAAAGTGCTCGAAATGACCATCGAGGAACTCGACCTTTCCGTCCGCGCGTACAACTGCCTCAAGCGCGCCGGCATCAATTCCGTTGCCGAACTGGTGCAGCGCAACCAGGAGGATATGATGAAGGTGCGAAACCTCGGCAAAAAGTCGCTCGAAGAGGTGGAACAGAAGCTTGCAGGCCTGGGGCTTACGCTCCGCGCCTCGGACGAATAACCAGCCGTCCCGCAACGCTTCAGCAAACAAAGAAATGACGATAGTTCGTTTCCAAGGATAAAGGAGGTTTCCCCGATGGCACAACGCAAACTGGGCCGTCCGGCTGATCAGCGCAAAGCATTGCTGCGCAATCAGGTGACCAACCTGATCTGGTATGGCAGGATTGAGACGACGATTTCGCGTGCGAAAGAGGTTCGCTCCCTGGCCGAGCGCCTGATCACGCTGGCCATCCGCGAGTGCGATAACACGACGGAAGTGACGAAGACCTACAACAACGAAAAAGGCCAGTCCGTGACCATCAACGTGGTCAATGACCTGCCCTCCAAGCTCGCTGCCCGCCGCATGATGATGGCGACGCTCTACGATCTGAAGGAGCAGAAAAACCACGACGAGAGCAAGGCCGATTATCGCGAGCGCACCAAGGACAACAAGCATCCCGTGGTTGAAAAGCTCTTCCGGGAGATTGGGCCGAAGTATAAAAAGCGCAACGCTGAAAAGAACTGCGCCGGTGGCTATACGCGCATCATTCGCAAGGGCCCCCGCCGCGGCGACTCGGCCGAGATGGCAATCATTGAGCTTGTGTGATTTTCGCTTTGTAACCGATGCTGGGAAGGCGCTTCAAAAGGAGCCGCCTTCCTTTTTTCAAATCGCCCCGGTATGGTTTGCCGCTTGTTTCGCGTAAAGATTTTTTTGCGCATTGCAACGGGAACGGTTTCCAATTCGTTCAATACGTTTGAAGGATGCTATTTGCACGGGAGAGACGAATGAAAAAGAGACTGTTAGCGCTTGTTCTGGCTGGGATGCTGTGCTGTGCCGCGGCCGCGCTGGGCGATACGTTTACCGACGTGGAAGCGCCGGAGGTGTTCGTCTTTGACGGGACGGGCGGCGTGACCGTCGCAACCGGCACGGATGAAGGCGCCGCTGCGGATGAGAATGCCGCTGCGGGCGCAAGCACGGCGCGCAGCGCGCCGTATTCCAGCGTGGACGATGGTTCGTTTTGGTCCTTGTCCCCCGGAGAGACGGACGATGCAAAAATATGGCAGGCGATGATACAACCCATCACCGTCTATGACGGCGGCCTGGGCGCGTCGGAGCACGCCTATGCGATGGAAAACCCGGATGGAACCGGTGCAGAGGTAGCACAGATTCATGGCCAGTCGCAGGGATTGCACGTTATCGGCGAGGAAAACGAGTACGGGTATGTGCAGGTGGAAGTCTTTAGCAACTATGACCGCACCTATTATCCCGAGACGGAAGAAGAATTTGCGCATGCTTACGAGCTGAAAACAGGCTATGTCAAGGCCAGCGCGCTGAAAACCATCACGCCCAAGCAGGATATGGGTTTGCTCATTGATATGCTGACGCAGCGGATGTATCTGTTTATCAACGGGGAGCGCGTGACGGAGTTTAAGATCTCCACCGGCTTGGTGGAGAGCCTGGAGGACGCGCTGTTTGAGACGATCGCGGGCGAGTTTATCACCGTCAGCCACACGGGCACGCTCAAGGACGATTCAAAATACCCCATGCTTTCCGATTATGCCATCCGCATCAACGGGGGGATTCTCGTGCACGAGGTACCCCACAAAGAGCGCGCGGACGGGAGCAAGGATTACTCCGAATACGAACCGCTGCTGGGGACAAAGGCGAGCCATGGCTGCATCCGTGTGCAGCGCGAAAAGACGCCGGAAGGGTACAACCACAAGTGGATCTGGGACAATTTTGAGCGTGGCGAGCCGTATAAGGTGCTCATCTGGAGCGACCTTAACCGCGTGGATACGCCGCAAACGTGGCAGGAATAAACCGTTTTAGCGCCGCAAATGCGGCGCTTTTTGTTGCGTCCCTGTGGTTTGCAGCGCCGCAGGGACGTGCGTTTGCCCGGCTATGGCCACAGGACCGTGGGACATGCGATGTCCCATTCCTTCGCTTTGCCTTGTTGCTCGTTTTGCGTCCTTTACTATGCCGGCGGGGGATGATATGCTGGTGCCAAAAGGAGGATGGCGCATGAACTCGGTAAAAGTCGGAAATTTTATGAAGGCGCTCCGCAAGGAAAAAGGAT
>DVLH01000230.1 GCA_018715585.1 Candidatus Aphodomonas merdavium | reverse complement strand
TTGATCGCCTGGGAGATGCGCTCAAAACCTCTTGGCGCAGCGCTCGTGCGTTTTTCTCGGATATGCTGGTGTTCATCGTACTCGCGCTCCCCTATCTTGCACTGCTTGCCGGCGTTGCATTGATTGCCTTTATTGCCGTATCTATCCGGCGAAAAAAGCACAGCAAAAAAGATCGCGACGATTCACAGAGCGAATAAAACAATGTCCCCCGGTCGTCTGGGGGATTTTTTATATCAAAAATTTAGTCCATCAGTTTTATTCTTGGTAAAATAGGCCTGCCTCTTTGTAGGGCCTCCCCCTTACCGTTGCTGATAAGCGAATGGGTTTTCCGCTTGCTCCCTGAAAACGCACTGCCTAACGCAGCGGTGTAAACTTGCCCACGCTCTCAGAGGTTCATCGGGAACCGTTTTCTGCCCGCTGCCCTCGGGCTAATGCTGAAGCATCGCGCGACATCTACGCTGGAAATGACGCCTCCAAGTTGCTCCTTTTGCCTTTCGTGTGTATGGACAGGGTTTATTAGATGCAGAACACAGTCGGTGTTTTTTTGTTCCAACCATACGCGTTTTGCCGTTGTCTAAACAGCAGGGAATCTATCAGTTAGCGCTTTCTCATTTGCCGCAAAAACGCATAAATTGCAAGAACAGCAATCACTACCGTATACGCTGCCACCCAGATAAAATGTGTAAACATACCTTGTAGATTTCCACTGAGCACGGCGCGCTCCAGTTCAACCGCATGAATAAATGGCAATGCATATGCAATCCGTTCAAATGCCCCGCCTGCCAGTTCAAGGTCAAACCACGTTCCTGAAAGCCAAGCCGACAGATTCGTCAGCAGCGCACCGCAAATGCCGCCTACCTGCTTTACGGTAAACACGCTTCCGCAGAGCAATCCCAACGCTAGATACAGCACAGAAATTGGCACATCTATCGCCACAGCGTATAAAACCCGCTGGGAAAGCGGCAAGCCCAGCAAAACCGCCGTAAGGTAGCAGGCGCCACTTTGCGCCGCAGCAATCGGAAGAATGGGAAGCGCATAGCCGGCAATAAAATCTACCGCGGTCAACGGCGTGGCATATAGCCTTTGCAGCAATGAACTTTCCCTATCCCTGGCGAGCAAGGTCGCACAAAATAGCGTCAAAAACGAAAGGCCGAATATGGCAATCCCTGGTGCAAGGCGTTCTATTTCAAACAAGGCCACCGGTACGTTCGATTGGATTGCCGTAAGCAGCAGAAGCAGTGCGATAGGAAATCCCGCGCTGAACGCAACGGCGAGCGGATCGCGCAGGATCTCTTTAGCATTGCGCGTGCAAAAAGCCAGCAGTTTCATCTTTCTTCCCCCTTCACCAGCGCAAGAAACGTGTCCTCAAATCGTTCCGTCCCGGTCCGCTCTTTTAGCGCTGCAACACTTCCTACAGCGAGCAGCTTCCCTTCCTGCATAATGCCGACGCGGTCAGACAAGGCATCCGCCTCTTCCATGGAATGCGTTGTCAATACAATGGTGATTTTCCCCTTGAGGGAGCGGATGATCTCCCATAGATTGTGCCGGGCTAGGACATCCAGGCCCAATGCAGGTTCATCCAAAAAGAGAATTTGCGGTTCACCAATCAATGCCATCGCAATGCTCAGCCTGCGCTGCCATCCGCCTGAAAGCGTTCCTGCCCTTTTGCGCAGAATTCCATCTAGCCCAAACCGTCCGGCTAGCTCCTCCGCCTTTTCCTTTTGCCTTGCCCTTGAAAAACCATGCACCCCTCCCATCAACTCCAAGTTCTCTCTTGCCGTCAGGTTAGGCGCCACTGCCGTTTCCTGCGGGGAGATGCCGATGACGGCTTTTACTCCCGCCGTGTCGCTTACGATGCTGCGGCCGTTTAAAAAGGCGTCTCCGCCGCTAGGCGCGCTCAGGCAGGCAAGCATTTTTACCGTCGTGGTTTTGCCAGCTCCGTTCACGCCCAGTAGGGAAAACAGCTCTCCTTGCTTCACCGTCAGGTTCAAGTGGTCAACCGCCGTCGTGCGCCCGTAAATCTTTGTCAATTGCTCCGTCCGGATCGCGTCCATGTCGCTCCTCCTTGTACTGCAATAAAAGAAATGCCGGCGAACTTTGGATATCTCCATGCGTTCACCGGCTCTGCGTCTTAGCGTCTGGCTCTTTTAGGATGCTTATTTGAAATTGTCTGGCTTCGATTAAAGTTTCATGCTTGCATTTGGGGCAATAAAGCGGAAAATTCTTTAGTATTGTGTCCGCCCGCAGCCTATCACGCGTTTTCCCGCCGCAGACGGGACAGCGTATCCATTGCGATTCCACCCTGCGCTTCCTCCTTCGATTTCTTCTGGTTCCAGCGGGCTTTCAGCCCTTCAAATGCGTCCGTTAATACGCTGCTGAGGAACGATTCGTCCAAGTTCAAATAGCCGGTTGCAAACATTACAGCAATCCCATGCACATAAATCCACATTTCCAAATGAAACAAATAAGCCAAGTCTTCGCTGACGCCCATCTGTTGCTGGAGGATTTCCAACAGCGGCCGGATTTCCTCCCTGTTTTCTTCAATCGGCTCATGCGTCCTATCCCGCATGAACAGCAGTCGGAAAAGCTCCCGCTCCTCTTTGGCAAAGTGGATGTACCCCATGCCGCTCGCCTTATACGGAGGATAAACGCCCTTTGCCATTTCCGCCTTGATGTAGCGCTGATAAACGACATTTGCGGACTCGATAACGGCCTGCGCCACTTCCTCCATGCTGCGAAAGACGGTGAAAACCGGGCGGGCGGAGCTATGCAGCGCGGCGCCAAGCGCCCTCGCCGTCAACCCCTGCATTCCTTGCGCACGCACAAGGGAAAGGCCTGCTTGCACAATCTCCTCCCTGGAAAACTTTGCCTTGGGCGGCATCCGCATCTGCTCCATTCTGCCACAAACGTTTTAAAACAACCGTTTTAATTATAAACAAGTAACGTCGAGTTGTCAAGGGAAACGCAAACGCTGTTTTCCACAGGTTTTCGGGCTTTCCTCTTCGTCCACAAAAAACGTGCACGATGCTAAAAGGTATTATAAAAAATCCCCGGCAACAGCCGGGGATTTTTGCGCAGTTATGGACGATCCGGCAGAGCCGTCAAACGACTTCTTCCACCAGGCGCCGGAAACGCATCTCATCGCCTTCCATGGTAATTTCTACCGCATCGCCCAAATGAATCTCGCCAGTGAGAATCTCTTCTGACAGTGCATCCTCAACAGCGCGCTGAATAGCTCGGCGCAGCGGACGAGCGCCATAGGCAGGATCGAAGCCAACGCTTGCAAGATGACGAACGGCCTCGTCCGTAGCAGTGAGCGTAATTCCACGTTCTTTCAGCCGCGCGGCAATTGCATTGAGCATCAACCTGGCAATTGCTACGATCTCTTCCTCGCTCAGCGCATGGAAAACAATAATTTCATCCAGGCGGTTTAAGAATTCAGAACGAATAAACCGCTTGACTTCCTCGAGCACACGGCTCTTCATGCTTTCATAATCTTCCTCTGCGCCGCTGGCCGCGGACCCAAAGCCCACCCGCCGCTGCGCGCTGATTGTCGCCGCGCCAATGTTGCTCGTCATGACGACAATCGTGTTTTTAAAGTCTACCACACGGCCTTTGGAATCAGTCAGCCGGCCATCTTCCAGCAGCTGCAAGAGCAGATTAAACACGTCCGGATGCGCTTTTTCCATCTCGTCAAAGAGCAGCACAGCGTATGGTTTGCGGCGCACCTTTTCCGTAAGCTGGCCGCCTTCTTCAAAGCCCACATAACCTGGCGGAGAACCGATCATGCGCGATACGGAATGCTTCTCCATATACTCGCTCATATCGATGCGGATCACGGCGT
>DVLH01000229.1 GCA_018715585.1 Candidatus Aphodomonas merdavium | reverse complement strand
CCGCCGCATGGCGGGGCGCGGCGCTACAATCGACCCTGCGTGCGGCCGTGGTGGAACGGCATACACAGCGGACTTAAAATCCGCCGGCGAAAGCTTGCGGGTTCAAATCCCGCCGGCCGCACCACGCCGTGGCGGGCCTTCCCGCCCCGGCGCGCTTTTTGTCCCGTCCCCGACCCAAAACAAGCGTTCGCCACGAGAGGAGGCCGTCCATGGATATCTTCCCGGATTTTGAAACCCTGATGCTGGCGGAAGCCTTCGCACCCACGCGCGAGCCCACCGCAGAGGAGCTGGACGCGCTGGTGGACGAGCGTTTTGACGAGCTCTGCGGCGACGTCTTTGAACAGGCGCAGGCGGAGGCGTACGAGGAAGCGCTCGAAGAGGCGAGGCGCAGGCAGTGGCAGACGCGCCGCCGCGCCGAGGGCATGCGCTACGACATAGATCCAACACTCTACGACGACGAGCGGGATTTTGAATTTGAGCTCGAGGTGGCGCGCGAGGACGCGCGCGAGGATGCAATCCGCCGCAAATGGCAGACCGGCCGCCAGGCTGAGGGAGCGGCGCTTGGCGTGAACCCGGAGGAATATGACGACGAGGACGATTTTGAGGACGCGCTCGAGCAGGCGCGGCAGCGTCAATGGCAGGACGCCCGCCGGGCTGAGGGAGCGGCCTATGGCGTGGACCCCGAAGAGTACGGCGACGAGGACGATTTTATCGACGATCTTGCCAGCGCCATGGCGGAACGCCTGAGGGGCGACAGCGGCGCATATGCACGCTATGGCGTAAACCCGGAGCAATATGCGGATGAAGATGAGCGCACCGCATGCCTTTGCAATTGACAGCGCCATGATCTGACCCTGCGCGCCCGCGGCGGTATCCGGACGGATCGCCCAATCCCATGCAGCCCATGCGGATGCGGGAGACGGTCAGGTCGGAATTGCCCGGCTTTATGTATCGCAATGCCGCTCCTTATGCCAGAGCGTTGTAGGCCGCGCCGTCCACCGGCTCGCACCACTCATTGGAGGTCTTCTCGCCCGGAACCTCGACGGCAATATGCGAGAACCAGCTATCCCTTTTGGCGCCGTGCCAGTGCTTGACCCCGGCCGGGATGGTGACGGCCATGCCGGGCGTCAGGCTGACGGCTTCCCTGCCCTCCTCCTGATACCAGCCCTCCCCGGCGGTGCAGATCAAAATCTGGCCGCCGCCGCTCTTGGCGTGGTGGATGTGCCAGTTGTTGCGGCAGCCCGGCTCAAAGGTGACGTTGGCCAGAAATACCGGGCACTCGCCCGCCTTCGTCAGCGGGTTTAAGTAAGAATTGCCGGTAAAATACCGGGCGTAGGCCGTGTTCGGCTGCCCTAAGCCGAACACGTTTTCTTTGTCAAATTGCGCTTTGTCCTGAATGCGCATGGGTTTTCCTCCTCTTTTATCGTTGTGTCTTGCTTGGTTCAACCCGCATGGGCGGCGGGCCATGTTGGCAGGCCGTTTTTGTCCAGCCATGCCTGAAGAAGCTGCGGCAGTTCCGCGCCGTCGTCCTCCAATACCCCCAGGGGTGCGCGGATATCCGCTTTGGGGCACAGGCGGGCGAGCTCGCGGCCGAAATCGCAGGACACGCCGCCGCAGTGGGAATAAAACGGCAGCACGACCTTGCCGGACAGATCGTTTTTTATGAGCCAGGAATCGAGGGGCGGCGCGATGTGCCCGCACCAGTTGGGGGAACCGGCAAAAATCACCGAATATTCCCTTGCGCTGGCTGCACCGGGCAGCAGACGGGGGCAATATCCCGCCTGTATCTCTTTTTTCACCTGTTCGAGCAGCTCCGGGAAGGCCATCGGGTATGGCTGCCAGGGGTAGATCTCGCACCAGTCGCCACCGGTCAGGGCGCTCAGCGCCTGCGCGATGCGATGGGTGTGGCCGGCATAGGAGTAGGATACGATCAGCGGTTTCTTCATTTTTTCAGTTCCTTGCCAAGGGACAGATACGGGCCGATACCATCGCCGGTGCGCAGGTATTCGCGGGCCGCATTTCAAAGCGCGCCGGCCGCAGGGCGCGGCAATCGAGCTTGCACTGCGCATACTACACATTCTCCCCGGCACAGGCGGCGTCGATGGTGCAGTCAGCGCTCTCGGAGTCCTTTTTGCGGTTTCGTTTCAAAAACTTCATCCCATAGTGGGCGGCAAACACAAACATCCCCATCATGGCCAGATAATCGAGATAAAACAGCGGAGCAGGCTCGCTGAAATCCAAAAACACAAACTGCGTGCGCACCAGCATATAGGCGAGCAGCTCGCGCCGGATAAAGGTAATCGCCCCATACGCCGCGATTCCGCCGCCGAGGGCGGGCAGCAGCGCCCGCCGGATGCGGGAGGGACGCCGCAGGCGCAGCGCCTTTCCTGTCAGCGATACGAACATCCCCCAGTGCAGCCCCAGGTGCAGCGCCAGCGTCATCAAAACGTCGATGATGGTTTTGCGGGCCGCTTTGGGTTTCACACGAAGCCTCCCGTTTCGCTACTCGGCTAAACGGGTTCATTTTTCTGCGCGGCGCCGTTACTTCAATCGATTGCCAAGGCTGTACGCCTGCTGGGGATATGGGGAGTGCTGCGTCATGGAAGGTGTGCCGCAGCCATAGCCCAGCACCATGCCCATATCCGTGAGGTTCAGGTAGCGTACCAGCGTTTTATAGTGCGCTTGCAGCGCTCCAAAGGTCCAGTCGTCGCTGTTCCAGGCCGCGGCGAGCAGCGCGGATTTCATGTGTTTGCGCTGGAGGAAGCCGTTGAAGGCGCAAAAGCGGTCGATCATGGTTTTCAGATGGGCGCTCATCCCATAGTAGTACAGCGGCGTGGCAAACGCCAGCATATCGGCGGCGAGAATTTTCTCGCGGATGGCCTCCACATCGTCCTTCTGCGCGCAGGGGCCCTCGTAGCCGCAGCGAACGCAGCCGGTGCAGGGGCGGATGTCGGCGTGGGCGGTATCTACGATCTCTACACTGTGCCCGGCTGCCTCCGCGCCCCGCCGAAAACAGTCCGCCAGAAGATTGGAAGAGCCGTTCCTGTTGGGGCTGCCCGTCAAAACAACGATGTTCATGGCGGTTTTCCTCCTTTACGCGGTCGTCTCCAGCAGATCCTTGCACGCATTCAGCGCGTTGAACAGGCGCGGGATGCCCATATAGCCGCTAGCGTGCACGAGGGCGCAGACCACTTCCTCCTTCGTGCTGCCCGCCTTCAATGCGCCCTGCACGTGGCTTTTCACCTGCACTTGTGCACCGCCCAGCGCCGCCAGCAGCGCCACGGTCAGCAGTTCGCGGGTCTTGCCGTCGAGGCCGGTGCGGGTGGCAAAATCTCCAAAGCACAGCTCGGTCAAAAAGCGGGGCAC
>DVLH01000228.1 GCA_018715585.1 Candidatus Aphodomonas merdavium | reverse complement strand
AAGGCTCGGGGTTTTTCTTTGCGGTGGGGCGGCATGACGAAGCGTGCAAAGCGTAGAAGGAGGAACGGAAGAAATGAGAACGATCGCCATTTGTGACAGGACGCTTTGGGAGGCGGGGGCGCGTGCCGATTGCCCCGTCAGCTTTAAGGAAAAATTGGAAATTGCCAAGCTTTTGGGCAGGCTGCGTGCCGACGTTATCGAAACGGGCGCCATTTCCAACCCCGCCACCGACCCGGTTTTGATTCGCACCCTTGGCGCGCTCGTGGGAGAATGCACGCTTTCCTGCCCGGCAGGGTATACCGAGGAAGAAGTGGAGACGGCGTTTGCCGCCATGCGCGGCGTGAAACGCCCGCGCCTTTGCGTGCGCGTGCCGGTTTCCACCGTGGGCATGGAATATACGTTTCACAAAAAACCCGACCAGGCATTGGAGCAGGCGATGACGCTTGTGCGCAAAGCTGCCGCGCTGGGGGCGCAGGTGGAGTTTTCCGCCGAAGATGCGACGCGTGCCGAGTTCCCCTTCCTTTGCCGGGCGCTGCAGGAAGCCGTCGCCAACGGCGTACAGGTCGTTTCCCTGTGCGACACGGCGGGAACCATGCTGCCTTCAGAGTTTGGGGCGTTTCTTGGCCGTGTGCGGGAGAGCGTGCCGGAACTTGCGCAGGTGCGCTTGGGTGTGCGCTGCTCGAATGCGCTGAACATGGCGGTTGCATGCGCGATGGAGGCGGTAGCCGCCGGAGCAGATGAGGTTGGGACGGCTGTCGGGTTCCCCTCCTGCCCGTCGCTGCGTGCGGTAGCGCAGGCGTTTGCGGCGCGCGGCGATTCGATGGGCGTGCGCAGCGGCCTGGTGATGACGGAATTGCGGCGGGCTACGCAGCAGATCCGCGCGATTGTGGATCCGCAGCGGGAGAGGTCGCCCTACACGGCGGCAAGCGCCCACAGCGAAGGCGTGACGCTTGCGCGCGGTGCGGACATTTCCCAGGTGGGCGCCGCCGTGCGCAGCCTGGGCTACGAGCTTTCCGACGATGATTTGACCAAGGTATATGAAGCGTTTACGCGTGCGGCGAGCAAAGCGGAGATCACCAGCAAAGAGCTGGATGCGATTGTGGCGACGGTATCGCTGCAGGTCCCGCCGACCTACCGGCTCGTTTCCTATGTAATGAACAGCGGCAACACCATCAGCGCCACGGCAAACTTGACGCTGGAGCGCAAGGGGGAGACGCTGCATGGCCTCAGCTGCGGCGACGGCCCGATTGACGCCGTGTTCCTGGCGATGGAGCAGATCCTGGGGTACCGCTACGAGCTGGACGATTTCCAGATTCAGGCCGTGACGGAGGGCCGCGAGGCGTTGGGCGAGGCGCTGGTGAAGCTCCGCTACAACGGCATGCTTTATGCCGGCCGCGGCATTTCCACCGATATCATCGGCGCCAGCATTATGGCGTATTTGAACGCGCTGAACAAAATCGTCTATGAGGGGAACAACGCATGAAGCTTTCATTTACTACAAACGGGTGGAACAACCTTTCTTTTGATGAATGCCTGCTCTTGGCGGAGGAGTTTCATTTTCAGGGGATTGAGCTGTACGATCCTCTCCGGGCGGAACTTTCGGGCGAGGACGCGCCGCTGGGGCGCAGCCGCTGCGCGCGCACGATGCATGCGCTTTCGCAGCGGGCGCTGAGCGTTTGCTGCCTGGATGCGCGCCGCAACGTAGCGGACCCGCGCATGTATGACGAGGCATACGAAGAAGTCATAGCCCTCATTGCGCTGGCGCAAAACGTGCGCGCGCCGTTTGTGCGCATGCGCGCAAAGCCCATGGAGGGCGCCGGCGCGCAGGAAGAGGACGCCGCCGTGACGGCGCTGATTGCCCGCGTGCTGCCGCAGGCCGAAAAGGCCGGCGTGACGCTGCTGCTGGAGACGAAGGGATGCTACGCCGACACCGCGCGCCTGACGCGTCTGCTGGACGGGTTCGCGTCGGATTTCCTGGCGGCGCTTTGGGATGTTCACTTCCCTTACCGCGAGGCGGGGGAGACGCCGGAGCAGACGGTGAAAAACCTGGGCGCCTATGTGCGCCATGTCCATATGAAGGATTCCATCGTGCAGGACGGCGCCGTGCAGCATTGCCTGCTGGGCGAGGGCGACCTGCCGCTGGGCGAGATCCTGGGCGCGCTGCGCTCCATCAGCTTCGATGGCTTTTGCAGCCTGGAGTGGGACCCGGAATGGGTCGCGGCGCTGAACGATCCGGAAATCGTCTTCCCGCATTATGTCAGCTTTATGAGCACGTTTGAGGAAAAGCCGCGCTGGCAGACACATCTGTACTACAACAAAGCGCATACGGGCACGTTCCTGTGGAAGAAGGAAACGCTGATTGACTGCACGTTCCCGCAGGTGCTCGACAGGATGGTGGAGGAGTACCCGGATCAGTTTGCCTTTAAGTTCACCACGCTGGATTACACCCGCACTTACAGCGAGTTCCGCGACGACGTGGACGCGTTCGCCCGCGCGCTGATTGCGCTGGGCGTGCGGCCGGGCGCCAAGGTGAGCATCTGGGCCACGAACGTGCCGCAATGGTATATTACCTTCTGGGCGACAACGAAGATTGGCGCGACGCTTGTGACGGTGAACACGGCGTATAAGATTGCCGAGGCGGAATACCTGTTCCGCCAGTCGGACACGCATACGCTCGTGATGATCGACGGATACCGCGATTCCAACTATGCCGCCATCATGCGCGAGCTGTGCCCGGAGATGGAGCATACCAAGAGCGGAAGCCCGCTGCATTGCCGCCGCCTGCCCTTTTTGCGCAACGTCATCACCGTTGGGTTCTCCATGCCGGGCTGCATGACCTGGGATGAAGCGCTCGCACGCTCGCGCGAGGTGCCCATGGAAGAGGTGCGCCGCCGCGCGGCGGCCATGAGCCCGCACGATGTGGCCAACATGCAGTACACCTCCGGCACGACCGGCTTCCCCAAGGGCGTGATGCTCACGCATTACAACATCGTCAACAACGGCAAGTGCATTGGCGACCGCATGGACCTTTCCACCGCGGACAGGATGATGATCCAGGTGCCCATGTTCCACTGCTTTGGCATGGTGCTGGCGATGACTGCCGCCATGACCCATGGCGCAACGCTTTCGCCGCTGCCGTATTTTTCGCCCAAGTCGGCGCTTTCCTGCATCAACCAGGAGCGCATTACCTGCTTCCACGGCGTGCCGACGATGTTCATCGCCATGCTGCAACATGAGGATTTCCCCAAGACGGACTTTTCCTACATGCGCACGGGCATCATGGCCGGCAGCCCTTGCCCCATTGCCGTCATGCGCGACGTGGTGGACAAGATGCACATGACGGAAATCACCATCGTCTATGGGCAGACGGAGGCGTCGCCGGGATGCACGATGTCCTGCGCGGACGACCCGCTGGAGGTGCGCGTGGCGACGGTTGGCCGGCCGCTGCCGGAGATCGAATGCCGCGTGGTGGACCCGGAGACGTGGGAGGAGCTTCCCGACGGGCAGGACGGCGAGTTCGTCGCCCGCGGCTACAACCTCATGCGCGGGTATTATAAAATGCCCGGCGCAACGGCTGCGGCCATCGACCAGGACGGCTGGCTGCATACGGGTGATTTGGCCTGCCGCACGCCGGAGGGGAATTTCCGCATCACGGGGCGGCTCAAGGAT
>DVLH01000227.1 GCA_018715585.1 Candidatus Aphodomonas merdavium | reverse complement strand
CTCGGTGGCCGATGCATTTGCCTTGCTTTTTGCCGTGCGGCAGGAAGGATGGTGGGCAAGCAGAGTTTCGTTTGTTTTTTAGCCGGGGAGCAAACGGTATATTATGTGGAAAACAATCGGTTTACCCATATAAACCGGTTTGTTTTCCCTGCTCATGGCCGGCAGGGCAAACGGCGGAAGGCTCTCGCCCGCAGCATGGCGCCCAAGGCGCGCGCAAAGGAAAACGGACCTATTCCTTGCAGGTGCGGGTATTTGTGCGTTGAAAAGGCGGCAGGTTTCTGTTAAAATACATACTAGCGGTCTTAGACAATACCGCATTCTCCGGCGGATACGGTGGCGGCGCTTTTGACCTTCTGCTTGTTTTAGGATGCGGCGCGGCATGGCTGCGTTTCGTTTTTTATAAAAGCAGCGAAAAGAAAATGCTTGCCGGGCGCCGGGTTGATAGTGCGATGTTGTTCTTAGCAAAATTATAGCGAGCGGGGAGGCTTGTCAGATGAAGAAAGAGCTCCATCTTTTAGGGTTTGACTATGGTGCGTCCAACGGCCGCGCCATTCACGGCGTGTTTGACGGCAAGCGTTTGACGATCGACGAAATTCATCGCTTCCCTAACGAACCCGTACCGATGGACGGCAGGCTGTATTGGGATTTCCCCCGCCTGTTTATGGAGATGCGGCGCGGACTGCTCAAATGTGCGCGCGCGGGCATTTGCCCGGATGCGATCGGCGTGGATACATGGGGCGTTGACTTCGGCCTGCTGGATGCCAACGGCCGCCTGCTCGGCAACCCCATCCACTACCGCGATACGATGACGAACGGTATGATCGAAGCGGCATGCGAGGTGATGCCCAAAGAGGAGATCTTTGAGCATACCGGCCTTGCATTTATGCAGTTCAACACGCTCTATCAGCTGCTTGCGCTGAAAAAACAAAACGATGTCGCCCTTTCCCAGGCAAAAACGCTTTTGTTCTTGCCCGACCTGTTTACGTATTATCTTACGGGCGTGCGCGGCAGCGAGTATTCCATCGCCTCTACCGGCCAGCTGACCGATCCGCGCACGCGCGACTGGTCCCCGGAGATCTTTCAAGCTTTCGGCCTTCCGCGCGGCATCTTCCAGCCCATTCACGAGTCGGGCAAGGTGCGCGGGCCGCTCAAACAGGCGCTGTGCGAGGAGTTTGGCTTCGCGCGCGCGCCGCAGGTGGTGGCTGTGGCACAGCACGATACGGCGTCGGCCGTGGCGGCCGTGCCCGCCCAAGGCGGAAAATACGCCTATATCAGCTCCGGTACCTGGTCGCTGCTGGGCGCGCAGACGCATGCGCCCGTCATTTCCTCCGGCGTTATGGACGCCAACTACACGAATGAAGGCGGCGTCTGCGGGACGACGCGCGTGCTCAAGAACATCATGGGCATGTGGATCATTCAGGAATGCCGCCGCATTTGGCTCAAAGATGGCGAGTGCGAGGATTTCCCGACGCTGGCGAAAATGGCCGAGGGGGAGGCGGCGTTCCGTTCCCTCTTCGACCCGGACGACGCGCGCTTTATGCCCCAAGGCGATATGCCCGCGCGCATCTGCGAATATTGCCAGGAGACGGGCCAGCCCGTGCCCGTCACGCGCGCGCAGTTCGCCCGCGCCATTTACGAGAGCCTGGCGCTTAAATACCGCTGGGCGATCCGCCGCCTGGAACGGAGCATCCTGGGCGAGCCGATTGAATGCCTGCACATCGTCGGCGGCGGCAGCAACAACGATATGCTCAACCGCATGACGGCTTCCGCCATTGGCCGCCCCGTGCTGGCAGGCCCGGGCGAAGGCACGGCCATCGGCAACCTGCTAATGCAGGCGATGGCGCTGGGCGCCGTTGAATCGCTGGAACAGCTGCGGGAAGTGGTGCGCGAATCGTTTGAGGTGCGCAGCTATCAGCCGCAGGATTGCGCGCAGTGGGATGAGGCCTATGGGCGCTTCCTTAGCGTGACGGGGCTGGAGGACTGATGACGGAAGCGTTTTTGGGCGGTCGTGCACCGCTGACGGAGAAAGAAGCGCGGCTGATCAGCCCGCTGCGGCTGGCGTATGTAGGCGACGCGGTGCACGAGCTCTTTGTGCGCACACGCCTGACGTTTGACGGCGGCAAGGCGGGAGCGATGCACCGCGCAGCTGTGCGCACGGTGAATGCTGCGGGACAAGCGCAGGCGCTGGAGCGCATCGGATTGTGGCTGACGGACGACGAGCGTGACGTGGTGCGCCGCGGGCGCAACGCGCACGCACACCATGCGCCGCCAAAGCATGCCGATCCCGCCGACTATGCGCGGGCGACCGGGCTGGAGGCGCTGGTGGGGTACCTCTATTTGAGCGGACAGATGGAGCGCTTGCAGGCGCTCTATCAAATGATGAACGAAGAACCGGCGGAACCCCCCGCCGCGATGGGATGAGGGACGGACATGGCAGGGTTTGAAAAGCGCTCGGGCGCAAAGAACTTTACACAGCGCAGGGAATCCTTTGCGGACAAACGGAGGACGGATGCTCCCGGGAAAAGCGGGGAAAACGCCCGGACTGCCCGGCGGCAGCCGGAAGGGAGAACAAGCGGGCGTCCGGTGCGGACTGCACCGTTCAAGCCGGCGGCACCCGCCAAGCCGGCGGCGCCCGCCAAGCCGGCGGCGCCCGCCAGGCCGGCGGCGCCTATCAGGCCAGAGGCCCTGCAAGAGCCGGTTGGGCCTGCGGAAAACCTGATTACTGGCCGCAATCCGATTCGCGAAGCCATCCGCGCCGGACGCGACCTGGAGCACTTGCTCGTGGCGAAAGGGGAACTGACCGGCTCCGCGCGGGAAATCGTCATGATGGCGCGCGAAAACGGCATCGTGGTGCAGACGGTAGAGCGCACGCGGCTGGACGCCATGGCGCCCAACCATCAGGGGATGATCGCCGTTGCTTCCGCGTTTCGCTATGCGCAGCTGGAGGATATGTTCCGGCTGGCTAGCGAGCGGGGAGAGGATCCGCTGTTGGTGGTGCTGGACGGCATTACCGACCCGCACAACCTGGGCGCGATTATCCGCAGCGCCGAATGCGCCGGCGCCCACGGCGTGATCGTGCCCGAGCGCAGGGCCGTGGGGCTGACGCCCGCGGCGGTAAAGGCGTCCGCAGGGGCGGTAGAGCATTTGCCTGTGGCGCGCGTGGGAAACCTCTCGCGCCTGCTGGAGACGCTTAAGACGCAGGGGCTATGGGTGATTGCGGCGGATGCGCATGGAGAAAAATATACGCAGCTCGACCTAAGCGGGCCGCTGGCGCTCGTCATCGGCAGTGAAGGAGAGGGCATTTCGCGCCTTGTGCTGGAAAAGTGCGACGCGCGCGCGGCGCTTCCCGTGCTGGGCAAGATCGATTCGCTCAACGCATCCGTGGCGGCGGGCGTTCTGCTCTATGAAGTGAGAAGGCAGCGGGGATGAAACCGCTGCTTGTGGTGGACGGTTATAATGTAATCGGCGCCTGGGAACGCGCGGCCAAAGAAGGCTGGTCGTTTGAAGAAAGCCGCGAACGGCTTGCCACGCTGCTGGAGGAGTATGCCGCGTTTCACGGCTGCGAGGTGGTGCTCGTCTTTGACGGCACGCGCAGCGAGCGGCTGGTGCGCACGCATGAGCAGCGCGGCGGGGTGGAGATCGTCTTTACCCGCCACGGAGAGATTGCCGACCAGTACATCGAACGCCTGTGCGACGGGCAGCCGCGCTTTCGCGAGGTGCGCGTGGCGACAAACGACAACGTGGAGCAAACGGTTGTGCTCGGCCGCGGGGCTACGCGCTTACCTGCGCGGGAGCTGCTGCGGGAGATGGCCAAGGCGCTGGCGGTGCAGCGCGACCAGATTGCGCGCGGTCCCGTCAAAAGCGGCATGCTGATTTCCCGCTTGCCGCAGGCGCAGCGCGAGGCGCTGGAAAAAATGCGCCGAGGTGAGTAAAAACCGTCCCGCGCCGGATTCTTTCGGGCGCTGGGAATAAAAACCGCGCGTTGTGCGTTTACATTGGCAACCATATTTTTTACACAACCCCGGGGGAAGAGACGTTGGCGGACGAGGAACGTTGTGCGCAGATGAGCGATGAAGAGCTTTGTCTGCTTGCGCAGGAGCAGGCGGACGGCTTTGCGCTGGAATTTTTGCTCAACCGGTACAAGAATTTTGTCCGTTCGCGCGCCAGGAGCTATTTTCTCATTGGCGCCGATCATGAGGACATCGTACAGGAGGGCATGATCGGCCTGTATAAGGCGATCCGCGATTTCCGGCCCGAGAAGCTGGCGAGCTTCCGGGCGTTTGCGGAAATGTGCGTGACGCGCCAGATCATCACGGCCATCAAGACCGCAACGCGGCAAAAGCATATCCCGCTTAACTCCTATGTCTCGCTCAACAAGCCCATTTTCGACGAGGAGTCGGACAGGACGCTGTTGGATGTTATCAGCGAGGCGCGCATCACCAACCCGGAGG
>DVLH01000026.1 GCA_018715585.1 Candidatus Aphodomonas merdavium | reverse complement strand
AAGAGCTGCTGCGCCTTGTGCGCGCGGGCGGCGTGAACACCTGCATTGAGACGAACGCCACCAGCCCCGCGCTGGCGGAGCTGCTGCCGCTGGTGGACCATCTCATCGCCGATTTGAAGCATCCGGACCCGCGCGAGCACGCCCGCTGGACGGGCGCCTCCAACGAAACCATCCGCGGCAACATCGCCGCGGCGGCGCGCTCGGGAAAGCCGGTGTGGATGCGCATTCCGCTCATTCACGGCGTGAACGATTCTGACGAGGCGCTTACGGGGTTTTTGCAGTTTTTACGCCCGCTGGCAGGGCTGGAAAACTTTCAAGTGGAGATTTTGCGCTACCATGAATACGGTAAAGACAAATGGAAGCAAATCGGCGCGGAATATACCATGCGCGATGCGTTTGTGACGCCCGAGCGGGCGGAACAGTTTGAACGGGCAATCCGGGAAACCGGCGTGAGGACGATTCGGACCTGAAGGAGGAAAAAACAATGAGCGGATATGTCAGCAGCCCGGAGCGGGTGACGGAAATGGCCAAGGCGCTCTTTCGCGAGGAACGGGCGACGAAGCGGCTGGACGGTTGGTTTTTGATGAAGGAGAGCAACATGCGCCACGAGGCGCAGTATGCGTCGCTGCCGCCGATGGAGCGCGCGGCCAAGCTGCTCTATCACGCCCTTGAGGAGCTTCCGATTTCCATCAGCGAGCATGCCGTGTTTGCCGGCACGCAGCGGGACGCCTTTGCGCGCAGCTATGCGCTGATCAACCCCAGCTTTAAGGTGGAAAGCTTCGCCGGCTATTGCGACCCGACTGCCGTCTTTGGCGACATTGACCCCAACGATGAAATCACGGCCGAGCGCATTGAAACTGTGCGCGCCCATGATAAGGACACCGATTACGTGCGCGCGCTGACGAAGGCGTATGCGGATGTGGAGGACCTCACGGGCGAGGTTGCCTTCTTCATGGAGCAGGTCACCGGCCACGTCATCCCGGACATGCGCCCGGCGATCAAGCATGGCGTCAACAGCATGATCGCAAGGCTGGAAGAGGCGCTCAAAACGGAAACGGATGAAACGAAACGCTCAGGCTTCCGCGCGATGCGCGATGCGCTCTCATGCGTGGTGATGCTTGCCGGGCGCTACGCCGCTTTGGCCGCCGAGCAGGAAAAGACGGCGCAGGGCGAGCGCAAACAGCAGCTTGCTTTGCTCCGCAAAACGCTGGAGAAGGTCCCCGCGCAGGGAGCGGAAACGCTCTTTGAGGCCATCCAGAGCTTCATCCTGCTCTGGCAGGTGATGTGCGCAGAGCAGTCGCCCAACCCGTTTGCGTTCTCCGTGGGCAATGCGGACCGCATCTTTGAGCCCTACCGCGCCGCGGACGGCCTCGGCCGCGAGGAGACGGCGGCGCTTTTAAAGCACCTGCTGGTGTTCTACAACGTGGGCGACCGCAGCTGGGCCATTTCGCAAAACCTGATCGTCGGCGGGCGCGACCTGGACGGGAACGACCTGACGAACGAGACGAGCTATGCGCTGCTGGACGCCTACTACGACATGAACCTGCCCCAGCCGATCCTTTCCGTGAAGATGCATCAGAACATGCCCGAAAAGCTGTACCGCGAGATGGGCCGTTTCTTCTTCACGCCCGGCTGCCTGACGCCTTCCCTGTTCAACGACGATTCCGTCTTTGAAACGCTGCGCCTGGCGGGCATTGACGAGGAGGACCTGCCGGACTACTCGATCGCCGGCTGCCAGGAACCGCTGATCATGGGCAAGGACAACGGCAACACCACCAACACGTGGCTTTCGCTGCCAAAGATTCTGGAGCTGACGCTCTTTGACGGCGTTTCCATCGTTACGGGCGAGAAAATCGCCACGTATGTCGGCCATGCGGACGCGCTGGAAGCGCTTAGAAACTGCCGCGGGCGCTTCTACGAAAACCTTTCGCATTTCCTGGAAAAGATGACGGACGCGGCCAACGCCGCCTCCACTGCCGTGTCCTATCTGCCCGTGCCGTTCCTCTCCTGCATGATGGGCGGGCTGGAAACGGGCTACGACATGCGCGATACGAAACACCAGGGCACCAAATACAACGGCAGCGGCTGCCTGATCCACGGCTTGTCCGTGCTGGCGGATTCGTTTGTCGCCATCGACCATCTGCTGCGCGAGCGGCCGCAGGATGCGCAGACGTTGCTCGACGCGCTCAAGGCCAACTTTGAAGGCTACGACGAGCTGCGGCAGTACCTGCTTGCCTGCCCCAAATACGGCAACAACGAAGAAGAGCCCGACAGGGAAGCCGTCGAAATCGCCAACCGCGTTTCGGACATGGTGCGCGCCTGCCGCAACTACCTGGGCAATCCCTTCCGCCCTGATTTCTCCACGCCTTCCACGCACCTGCTCTACGGCTGGTGGGTTGGCGCCACGGCGGACGGGCGCAAAGCGCGCGATATGCTCAACTACGGCGTGGACCCGTTTGCGGGCGACGCCTCCAACGGCCTGGGCCTGCGCACGCTTTCGACGATGAAGCTTCCGTTTGAAAAGTTCTGCGGCGGCTATGCGTCCCATTTCGGCGTCGATCCCAAATATTTCAAAGGGGACGATCTGGGCGAGAAGGGCCTGCAGTTCAAGCGCCATATTACCGACCCGCTGTTCTTTAACCCGCTGCGCGATCATCTGGCGCCGTTCTACCTGTATGTGAACGTCACCACGCCGGATATGCTGCGCAAGGTGCTGGCAAACCCGAAAAAATACGCGCCCAGCGGCGTGTATATCATGCGCATCCACGGCACGTTCGTCAACTTCCTGGACCTTTCGCCTGCCATCCAGCAGGACATCATCCGCAGGCTTGACCCCGGCTCCACCAGCCTTTGCTGAGGAGGGCCGCGCATGAAAGCCATCGGCATCGATATCGGCACGACAACCCTTGCCGCCGTCGCCGTCGACGGGGAGACGGGTGCGCTGCTGGAGGCGCGCAACGTGCCAAACGGCGCGGACATCGCGCCCGGCATCCAGGATGCGGAGCAAATCTGCCAAAAGGCGCTTGCGCTCATTGAAGCGCTGGAGGAAAAATACCATCCCGACGTGATCGGCCTGGATGGGCAGATGCACGGCATCGTCTACACGGACGTGCGGGGAAACGCCGTCAGCCCGCTGTATACGTGGCAAAACGGCATGGGCGACGAGCCGGCCGGCGAGGGAGAAACGCACGCGCAGCGCCTTTCCCGCCTGACGGGATACAAGGCCGCCACGGGCTTTGGCACGACGACGCACTATGTCCTCGCCGGGCAAGGGCGCGTGCCCGCGGAGGCCGCAAAGTTTTGCGCGATTCACGACTATATCGGCATGCGCCTGACGGGGCGCGCGGCGCCGCTGACCCATGTCTCCGACGCGGCGAGCTTTGGGCTGTTCGATCTGGACGCCGCCCGCTTTGACGGCGGCGCCATCGAGCGGGCGGGGCTGGACGCGGCGCTCTTTCCGCAGGTGACGGACGAGACGGCCCTGCTGGGGCGCACGGCGCGCGGCGTGCCCGTCGGCTGCGCCATCGGCGACAACCAGGCGTCGTTTTTCGGCTCCGTGACGGGGCCGGGAGCGGCCGCCGTCAACGTGGGCACGAGCGGGCAGATCAACATGTGGGGCGACGTGGAAGGCGAGGGATTCGAGCGCAGGCCGCTGGGCGGCGGGGCGTTTTTCCTCACGGGCGCGTCGCTGTGCGGCGGCAGGGCGTATGCGCTGCTGGAAAACTTTCTGCGCTCGTGCGCGCGCGTGGCGGGCGTGGAGGCGGCCCCCGGCAGCCTGTACGGCGCGATGAACGCGCTGGCCGAGGAGGCGCTCGGCTTCCCGGATAAGCTTGTGTTCTCCCCGCTGTTTTGCGGCACGCGGCAGCAGCCGCACGTGCGCGCGGCCATGACGGGCGCGCAGCCGCAGAACTTTGACGCCGCGCACCTGTGCGGCGCGTTCGTGGAGGGAATGGCGGGAGAACTATATGAAATGTACGAAAAAATGCGCGATGCGGGCGCGCCCAAGCCGGGGCTGCTCGTCGGTTCCGGAAACGCGATCCGCAAAAACCCGGCGCTGAAAAAGGCGTTTGAGCAGGCGTTTGGCATGCCCATGCGCATCCCGCAGCACAAAGAAGAGGCGGCGTACGGCGCGGCGCTGTTTGGCCTGGCCGCCGTCTGCGGCCAGCCGCCGCTGGCGCTTGCGGGCCGGTGCGTGCACTATGAGCCCTAAGCGCGGCAGAAGGATTTGGTTTTTTCGGCGGAGCAATCCGCCTTTTTTCTTCGCAAGAAGCGCGCCCCGCCGCGGCTGCAATCTTTTTTGTTGTTCCTGGTGGAAAAGTGCGCTATACTGGCAGCATGAAACGGGAACTGTTGAAAAAGCACTTTGGATATGATGCTTTCCGGGAAGGGCAGGAGACGCTCATCGATGCCATTCTCGCCGGGCGCGATGTGCTGGGCGTGATGCCGACGGGCGCGGGCAAGTCCGTGTGTTATCAGATACCGGCGCTGATGCTTCCGGGAATTACGCTCGTCGTCTCGCCGCTAATTTCGCTGATGAAGGACCAGGTGAGCGCGCTGAAACAAGCGGGCATCGCCGCGGCGTATCTCAATAGCTCTCTGACGCCGGGGCAGTGCAAAAAGGCGCTTGCCAACGCAGCGGCCGGGATGTACAAGATCATTTACGTGGCGCCCGAACGGCTGGAAACGCGGGATTTTTTGGCGTTTGCGCAGGCGGCGCCCATTTCGCTGCTGGCGGTGGATGAGGCACACTGCGTTTCGCAGTGGGGCCATGATTTCCGCCCAAGCTATCTGGGCATCGCCGCCTTTGCAGGCATGCTGCCCTCGCGCCCGCCCAGAGCCGCATTTACGGCCACGGCGAATGCACGCGTGCGCGAGGACATCGCCTCGCTGCTGGGGCTGGAAAACCCGCTTGCGCTTGTGACGGGGTTTGACAGGCCCAACCTGTTTTTCCGGGTGGAACGCTTGGCCGAGCGCGAAAAGAGCGCCTATCTGACAGCCTTTTTGCGGCAGAGGCCGGGCGAGAGCGGCATTATCTACTGCGCGGCGCGCAAAACGGTGGAGGAGCTGTGCCAGGCGCTGTGCGCACAGGGCTTTGCCGCCACGCGCTACCATGCCGGCCTTTCCGACGAGGAGCGGCGGCAAAACCAGGAGGCGTTCCTTGCCGACGAGCGGCCGGTGATGGTGGCGACGAGCGCGTTTGGGATGGGAATCGATAAGTCAAACGTTTCCTATGTGATTCATTACCATATGCCCAAGGATATCGAGAGCTACTATCAGGAAGCGGGCCGCGCGGGGCGCGATGGGTCGCCCGCCGTCTGCGTCCTTCTCTACAACGGCGCCGACGTCCGGCGCAACAGTTTTCTCATTGCCCGCTCGCTGCGGGAAAACGCCGAGCTGACGGGGCAGCAGCGTGCCCTTGCGCTTACCCAGGCGCAGCAGCGCCTGCGCAGCATGACCGCGTATTGTACGGGCGCGGGTTGTTTGCGCGCGTGCCTCCTGCGGTATTTTGGCGAAACCCCGCCTTCGCATTGCCAAGGCTGTTCCAACTGTGCGCCCGGTGCGCGCAAGGAGGACGCTTCGGCCATGGCAAGGGAAATTGCCGATTGCGTGCGGGAGACGGGTGAGCGCTACGGGCCCAAGTCCATCGCTGCCATTGTGATGGGGGAGGGACAGGACGAGCGCGATTGGGAGCGCTTTGCTTCGTTCGGCTCGCTTGCGGGCGAGACAAAAGCGCGCATTTATGCCTGCATAGATGCGATGCTGGAAAAAGGGCACCTGGAGATGGCCGGACGGTTTAAAAGCCTACAGCTTGGCCCTCGCGTGCAGGAGCTGGAGGAGGGGGCGCAGTATTTGATCGCCCTGCCGGACGCCGGCAAGCCGCCGCGGCGGCGCTCCATGCCGCCCGCAGCGCTGGGCGAGGAGGACGAGGCGCTGTATGCGCGGCTTGTTGCGGTTCGTATGCGGCTGGCCAAGGGGATGCACGTGCCGCCATATGTGATTTTTACCAACCTGACGCTGCTACAGATGAGCGCCCTCAAGCCGCGGACGCCGGAGGAGATGCGGCGGCTGAGCGGCGTGGGAGACAAAAAGCTTGCGCGCTATGGCGAAATCTTTTGCCGGGTGATTGAAAGCTACGTTAACGGGGCGGATACCCGCTCGCAATGACAGATCAAAGGAGGAAAGATTGTGAAGAACAGACCTTTTTGGGCCGCTTTCCTGACCGTGTGCTTGCTGGTGGCCATCGGCGCGGGCGCGCTCTGCGAGGCGGCGGCGCCTGTGGAGCTGCAGGGGACGGTGACAGCCATCGGCGCGGACGGAAGCGCGATTGTGGACATAACGATGCAGGCGCTGACGGAGGCCGGGTATGAGTTGGGCGACGTATTGAGCGTAATTGCAGGCGGTACGGTCTGCAATCTGCCGCTGGTTGAATCGTTTGCCGACGTCAATCTTGGTTCCATGTATGCATGCGACAGCGGCAACGGCCTGCAGCTTGCCGTGCATTCCGACAGCTTTACCAGCATTACCGGCTGCGCCATCGGCGACAGCGTCAGCATTTGGATGTTTGAAAAGGCGGGCTATCTTTCCGATTATCTTGCCCGCAAGATGGTCTATTCCATGATGCGCGCGCCGGACTATACCGACCCCGATTGCTGGGCATATCTGGGAGAGGGAGAGGACAAGGCGGTAGATGTGTTCCTCGTCTGCCCCACGGTGGACATGGGGGATGACGGCGGCACAAACCTTTCGCTGGACGACACGGCGCTGCTGGAGCGGTTTTTGGGTGCGCTCAACATGGAGCGGGGCATTTACGAGGAATCGTGCCGCCTGTATGCGCCGTATTACCGCCAGATGTCGATGAACGTGTATCTGTCCGGTTACACGCAGCAGTCGGAGTGCTTTGTGCGCGCGTACGGGGACGTTTCCGATGCGTTTGACTATTATCTGGCGAACTATAACGATGGAAGGCCCATTGTGCTGGCCGGCTTTTCCCAGGGCGCGGAGATGGTGCTGCGGCTGATGAAGGATTATTTCGGCCAGGAGGAA
The DNA here is from genome assembly GCA_018715585.1 of Candidatus Aphodomonas merdavium. GTDB lineage: Bacteria > Bacillota > Clostridia > Christensenellales > Aristaeellaceae > Aphodomonas > Aphodomonas merdavium. The sequence goes on along the minus strand of DVLH01000026.1, from coordinate 1,924 downwards.
CTCAACGAACAGCTTGTGGCCACCTATGCCATTGGCTGGCGCGTGACGGCGGCCGACCTGGAAGAAAGCCCGCACATGGTTATGGCGCAAAGCGCCGAGGATACGGGCGTGATCATTTCTTTTAACACGGAAACGCCGTGGGCTTCGCGCTCACTGATCGTTCCGGAGGGCACGAGCACGCTTGGCATCAATCCGCTCAGCTGGAGCACGGATAGCCTGCCGGCAAGCCGTGAGCTGAACTTGGGCGCGTGCTTTACCGATTATTCCGGCGCCATCGTCAAGGAGATACCGCAGATGACGGGGGCTTATCTGGATCCTGTGCGCGGCACGCTGAAGGTGACGGATGTGGACGAAAGCGAATACGCCCCGGGATTTCTCGTCAACAGCGAGGGAAGCTATCATATCTACGATTACCAGTTCTTCTACCGCAACCTGCAAGAGAATGTAAACCTGCGCGTGCAGCGCTATTTGCAGGCGCAGGCGCTGGAGAACGCGGCATGACCGGGGCGGCAAGGGTGCATGTGTTCCGCCTGCACCGCGGGGAGGATCTGCGCGGCGGCATTGAGGCATACGCGGCGCAGCATGGGATTGGCGCGGCCGCGGTCGCGTCGTGCGCGGGCTGCGTGTCATGCTTTCGCATACGCGGTGCAGACGGCGCAACCGTGCACGAAGGGGAAGGACGGTTTGAAATCGTGTCGCTGACGGGCACCGTGTCGGCTAACGGGTGCCATCTGCACGTGGCTTTTGCCGGAGAAGACCTTCGCGCGTTCGGCGGCCATTTGCTTGCAGGCTGCACGGTAAACACCACGGCGGAAATCGTCTTGCTGCAAGCGCAGGCAATGGCGTTTGAAAGAGCGTACGATTCCCAAACGGGGTATCGCGAGCTCGTGATACGCGAGGATGCGGAGGGCGGCGAAGCGGGCCGCCGAAGAGCGCGCTAGCAATCGGGCGGCCGGCGCAGTGGAACGCTTCGCTTTCACGGGCGCGCCCGTTTTCCCACCGCCTTTGCTGCGGCAGGAAAAGCGGCCGCGAACGCCGCTCCCCGGGCGGGGAAAAGGCATGATCAGCCGGCGCCATGGGCGCCGGCCGCTTTCTCTTTTGCAACGGCCTTCCTTTTTTTTATATAAACGGCCTGCCCGCCGTGCGGATTCCAATGGAAGAGAGCGGCGGGACTAAAGGACGTTTTGTGCCTTTCATGTGTGCTGGAATTGCAAGGATCTTGCCGTGTTTGCCTTGAAGGGCCGCAGGAAGACATTTTTCCAAGCCAAGAAGGCGGCTAACGGAAAACCCTGCGGCAGATCCGGGGTGGAAAGGAGGAAGGATCAAAATGGAGGCGAGCCTATCTCCCGTTCCCCTATTTGGAGCGGTGCCGCCGAAAAAGCTGGGACTGCATCGGAAAGAGCATCTGAAAGGGAAGCACAGCGCGATGCTGTAAGCGTCATCAGGCGGGCGGAAAAAAGCCCGATTCCGGGCGCAAGCACCGGCTTCGCAGGTGGATAGGTTCATTTTGCGGAAAGAGGCTCTCTTTAATCTAAAAGGGCGGGATGAAGGATGGGGAACCGGCAGGCAACCGCCCTCTTTGCGGGCGAGAGGGCTTGCGTGCGCGCTGAAGACCGCGCGGGGCGCTATACGATCGGGAAAATGCGCGGCCCATTGGGGCGAGGCGCCCGGGCACGCCGACAAAAAAATCCCTGGTATTAGATGCGTGCTCGTAAGAAAGCAATTCATTCAAAATTACATTTACGGCATCTGCCAGGCAGAAGCGTCTGACAATATGCACCATATTCGGCGTTTGGTCCGGGCGTGGCGCATTGTTTATTGGGCGCAGTCCATGAACTCCGCTTGCAGCAGGGCAGAGGAAAGCCGTTCAGGCGATCTTCACGGTGGGGAGGTGGAATTGTTCATCGGTTTATGATATGATCTC
>DVLH01000226.1 GCA_018715585.1 Candidatus Aphodomonas merdavium | reverse complement strand
GTTTTGTTAGTTTGTGCGGGGCGCCCCCGTGCTCTCGCGAATATCCAGCGTGACGGGGATAGCGATCCGCTGGGAAGGCGTAGGATCCTGCGGTTGTTCAATGCGCAAAAGCATGATTTCTGCCGCCTTGTCGGCCAGTTCCTGCACGGGATATACCGATGCGGTAATGGGCACGCTGGCAAAGCGGGCCACCTCCGTGCTGTCGTTGGAGACGATGGAATAATCCTGGGGTACGCGCTTTCCTTTTTGCAGCAGATAGGAGAGCGCGCCGCTGGCCATGGGGTCGTTGGTACAGTAGAGCGCCGTTGCGTCGGTGCGGCGGATCATCGTCTTTGCACTTTCGTAACCTTTTTTTAGGTCTGGGTGGTCGCAAAGGAACGTGTAGTTGGGGTCATATTCAAGGCCATATTCATTCAATGCTTTTACGTGCCCATGATAGCGCTCCACATCCAGCATCTGTTGAATGCTGTGGCTCGCGTTTGCAATGTACATAATCCGCCGGTGGCCCAGCTCCAGCAGATGGCGCGTGACGATATAGGAAGCCTGCATCCTGTCCACATAGACGGCATCCGTCACCAGTTCCAGATCCGCCCCAAAGGAAAGAAAGACGATGGGGACGTCGCTTTCCCGCACGCATTCGAGCAAGCGCAGGTCAAAGGGCGTCATGGGGAACATGAAAAAGCCTTCCACCCCTTGCGAATGCAAAAACTTGAGCGTTTTGATTTCGCCGTATTCTTTGCAGCTGGCAACCTGCAAGAAATAGCCCTTTGCTTCCAGCCGGTCGCTGATCGCCTGCGCTACTTGCATTTGAATTTGCCCTACCAACTCCGGTACAACAAAGGCGATGCTGCGGTATTCCCGTTTGTGTGCTGCGTGAAAACGGGTGGTGCTGTTGGGGATGTAGTGTAGCCTTTTGGCGGCGTTTTCGATAATTTGCCGCGTGCTGGCACTGATGCGGGAGGAGGATTGCAGCGCTAGCGACACCGTGTTGATGGAAAACCCGGTCTCCTCCGCGATATCCTTGAGCCGAACCGCCATTGCCAGTTCCCCTTTCCAATTTCAACAGAATTCATATTGCTAATTGAAAAACATAATTGTATTAAAATTAATACTATAACCCCTAAAGATATCCTACCATATGTGCTTTTAAGATGCAATACATCAAAAAATATTGTCTATTTTTTCCTAAATATATCAACATTAATACAATCACATTGCGAAAAAGAATATAATAATATTGACGCATTCATATGATTATGCTACAGTTCATCCAACAAAATACGAAATAACGGGAGGGAGTAGAGATGAACGTTGCGGCACAGCTTTACACCGTGCGCGAGTTTACGCAGACGCCACAGGGGATTGCGGAAACGCTGCGCAAGGTGTCCCAAATCGGCTATCGGACGGTGCATTGTTCCAAGATGGGGCCGATTGACCCCTATCAATTGCGGGACCTGTTGCAGGAAAACAACCTTTCCTGCGTGGTTACGCATATCGATCCCGAACGGTTACTGACGGAAGTAGACCGGGTGATCGAAGAGCACCGCATCTATCATTGCGACAGCGTCGGCATGAGCATCATGCCCGAGCGCTACCGCGGCTCTTACGAAGGGTTAATGGCAATGGTGCGGGATTTCACCCCGGCGGTCGAGCGCATTTTGGACAGCGGGCTTACGTTCCACTATCACAACCATGACGTTGAGTTCATCCGCTATCAGAAGCGCTCGCTGCTGGAACATCTCCTGGACGCAATGCCGCAGGCGAACCTGCTGGTCTGCTGCTATTGGGTACAGGTGGGAGGAGGCGATCCGATTGCGCTTTTGAAACGCTACCAGGGGCGCGTGCGGCATGTACACCTAAAGGACATGGCCTGCCGTGCAGGGGTAAAGCAAACGGGTGAAGGAAGGATTATGACGCCTGTCTTTGAGGGAAACATGAACTATGCCGGCATCATCGATTGCTGTGAGCAGACGGGCGTGGAAAACATTATCGTCGAACAGGACCGCTGCAATGGCATAGACCCATTTGAATGTTTGGCAATCAGCTACCGCAACATACAGGAATATTTGCAAAAGAGGAACCGGCCATGATCCGCATTGGAATTTCGGGCTTTGGCGCCATGGGGCAGCTGCATGCGTCGCACTTGCTCAAAGGGCTGGTGCCTGGCGCACAGCTGTGCGCCGTATATGATCCGGACGCCGCGCGGCGCAAGGCGGCCGGCGCTTTGAGCGCAGAGATCGCCTGCTGCCAGACGCTGGAAGAGCTGCTGGAAAAGGTGGACGCCGTTGTGCTGGCCAGCCCCCATGCGCTGCATGTGCCGCACGCGCTGGCAGCGTTGCAAAGCGGGCGGCACGTTTTGACGGAAAAACCGCTGGGTGTGCGCGCTTCGCAGGCGCAGCAGGCGGTGGACCTGGCGGCGGAAAAGGGCCTGGTGTACTGCGTCATGTTTGACCAGCGGGCGCTGCCGGTCTGCCGGCGGGTAAAAGCGCTGCTGGATGCGGGGGAAATCGGCGCCGTGCGCCGCACGGTCTTGATCCAGACGGATTGCTACCGCCCGCAGTCATATTTTGATTCCGGCGCGTGGCGCGGCACGTGGAAATTAGAAGGCGGCGGCATGCTGGTCAACCAGTGTTCCCACGCGATGGATCTGCTGTGCTGGTGGCTGGGAATGCCGGAATTTGTCAGCGCGAACGTCGGCTACGGCAAGTGGCACCAAATAGAAGTGGACGACGATATCTCCTGCTTTGCGCGCTATCCCGGCGGAGGAACGCTGCATTTCCTGGCCAGCACGGCGGATGTTCCGGGCATCAACCTGTTTGAAATCCAGGGCGATGCGGGGAAGCTTGCCATCGACCGCGAAAGCGGGGCGCTGCGCGTTTACCGGCTTGACGAGCCGGAACCTGCGTTCTCTCAATCGTTTGCGGGCGGCATTGGCGCCCCCGGCTGTACGTGCGAAGAACTGCGCTTTGATGCCGCCGAGCGTGGCCATCTGCGAGTGCTGCAAAACTTCGCCGCCGCAATTGCGGGCCGGGAAAAACCGCTGGCGCCTGCGGTAGAGGCGATGGATGCGTTGCGCCTTACGCAGGCAATCTATCTGTCCAGCTGGCTGGGCCGCGGCGTGGCGGCGCCGTTTGAGGACGAGGCGTTTGATGCGCTGTTTGTGCCGCGCCAGGAGCAATCCAAGCCGCATGCCGCCAAACAGGTATGCATTGATTTTAACGCCGTTTGGAAAAAATGATGTTGCACGCCTGCGCATGGCTGCGGCATTGACGGGGAACAACCGCTTTGCTATAATGTGCCTGGCATTTCGCAGCGTGCAGTGGGGAGGAAAAGCGTGATTCATTTGGGCGGAAACCGTACGGCGAACGAAGCGAATCTCGTCGCCATGCTTCCGGAACGGGACGAGCGGGGCAAGGAGGTTGCAAAGCTCTATTTTGCCGACGGTTCCCAGGTGCGCACGCGCGTGCTGGCACTGACGATCCGCCGCAGGCTTGCCGGTGGCAATCAACCTGCTGTGCAAGCGGAAAGGCTGCCGTAGTCCGACGGGCAGGCGCCGGAACGGGATGCCCTTGGGTGTCACGCCCTGTTTTGTTTTCTGGAGATGGTTTTAAGGCTCTATAGCGCGGCAATGCCGCGCTTTTTTGTGTTCTGCCGCCATGTTGGTTTCGCTTGCCGGCCGTGCAGGATTCCGGTTACGGTGTATATTCATTTTTTGCAAAAAACGATGCGTTTTAGTGCCTCAAACCACCTGGAAAAGGTGGTTTTTTCTTCCCTTTTCGTGCAAAATATGATATAATGAATTGCTTAGAAATTCTTAATGCGTTCATAAGGAGGTTGCTCCATGCCCAAAGCGGCAAACCATTATGACGAAACGCAAATCCAAGTGCTTGAAGGCCTGGAAGCCGTACGGAAGCGGCCGGGAATGTATATCGGCT
>DVLH01000225.1 GCA_018715585.1 Candidatus Aphodomonas merdavium | reverse complement strand
ACGCAATCGAAAAAAAGGCCGGTGTTCCGGCCTATATGCAGCTTTATCTGCAGCTTCGCGAGGACATCGTGCGCTCGGTTTATCCCTACGACGCGCGCTTGCCTTCCAAACGGACGGTGGCAGCCGAGACGGGCGTGAGCGTCGTTACGGCGGCGCATGCGTATGACATCCTTTGCGACGAAGGCTACATTGCGCCCCGCCAGCGCAGCGGCTATTTCGTCGTCTACCGCGAGGCGGACGGTTTTGCCGCCGCGCCGCCGCACGCCGCGCCCGCCGCGCCGCAGCCAGCGGCGCCAACCAGCGGTCATTTCCCCTTTTCCGTCTTTGCCAGGACCATGCGCCGCGTGCTGTCAACCTATGCGGAACAATTGCTGTGCAAATCGGAAAACAACGGCTGCCCGCAGCTGCGGCGCGCCATCGCCAGCTATCTTGCGCGCAGCCGCGGCATCACCGTAGACCCGGCGCAGCTTGTCATCGGTTCCGGCGCGGAATACCTCTACAGCCTCATCGCGCAGTTGCTGGGACGCAGCCGCATCTTTGCGCTGGAGGATCCCTCCTATGACAAGATCCGCCGCGTCTACGAGGCCAACGGCGTGCGCTGCGAGCTGCTGCGCCTCGGCCCCGACGGCGTGCGCAGCAGCGAGCTTGCCCGCGCCCAGGCTTCCGTGCTGCATGTAACGCCGTTTCACAGCTATCCAAGCGGCGTGACGGCCAGCGCTTCCAAGCGGCGCGAATACATCCGCTGGGCGCAGGCGCGCGGCGGGTTTATCGTCGAAGATGATTTTGACTCGGAATTTACCGTTTCCACCAAGGCCGAGGACACCGTCTTTTCGCTGGAGCCTTCGCGGACGGTGTTGTATCTCAACACGTTTTCCCGAACGATTGCGCCGTCAATGCGCGTGGGATACCTGGTGCTGCCCGAAGCGCTCGTCGAGCCGTTTGCGCAGCGCGTGGGGTTTTACTCCTGTACGGTGCCGGTCTTTGAGCAATATGTGCTGGCGGATTTTATCGACAGCGGCGATTTTGAGCGCCACATTAACCGCGTGCGCCGCATGCGGCGCAAACAGGCGCGCCCCTGAGCTTGGACGGACCTTCCCGGCGGCAAAACGCGCTTTCCTAAAGCGACGCGCTTTGCGCAACCGCAAACGGCAGCAAAACAAACAGAAAAACGGCCATGAAGGCCGTTTTTTGTCCCGGCAAAGCCGGTTTGGAATATTGTTATTCCGCCTTTGGCGACGCGGCCTCTGATCCAAGCCGCTCGGTCATGCTCTGGTAGGATTTTTTCATGTTCACATAGATGCTGTCCGTCATCCCCTCGGGCGTCACGGAACTTCCCGCAGGAACGATGCTGTAACGGGATGTATTGTCTTCGCGCAGGCGCATGATCCATGTCGGCATATACCATGAATCCGCAAACAGCAGGCGTTCCTGGCGGCTGTCCCATTCCAGATTGAGCCGTAGGATCACCCCGGTAATATCATCCGTCTCGCGTGAATCGTCAATGAGGAAATTCCCCAGCGAATAGGCAATAAATACGGTGCGGCCATCCTCTGTTTGGCGTTTTTCCATCGCATGCACATTGGTAGGCCCAGTGCCCAGGATAATATCCGCACCCGCTTGTACCAGCTCGTCTGCCTGTTCGAGCGTCGTCTTTGACGGCTCTGTATCGCCGCGTTTGCCCCAATGGGCCAGCACAATGACAATCTGTGCCCCTTCCTCCCGAAGCGCGGCAATGTCCTGTGCCGCTTTCTCCGCATCATAGAGGCGCACAGCAAAGGCGCGCTCTTCCTCGCTGGAAGCGTTCTGGCCCACGCCGCTAAGGCTCATCGTATAAGACAGCAGCCCTATTTTCACATCGCTGACCGTCACAACGCTGCGCGTGTCCGCCTCCTGCTGCGACAGATACGCCCCGGCGGAAGAAAGGCTGCGCTGCTCAAGCACATTCCTGGTAATGGCAAGGCCATTCAGCCCATGATCAAGGATCCGATCCGTTCCAAGGTTAATCAGGTTAAACCCCGCCTCTTTGAGCGCTGTGGCGAGCGTGGCAGGCGCGCAATAATCATCGTACCCGCTGGAGCCATCGTCTAGCGTGCTGCGCAGCGTAACAATCGACAGGTCGGCCCCTCCAGCCGCACCGGCGATGGGCGAAAAAATGGTGGAGTAATCATACAGGTCCGTCGCCTGTTTGCCGCTGTTGCGCAGCTCTGCGCCAAGGGAGACCTGTCCTGTCGCCACAATGGACAGTTCCGAGTTCATATAGAGCGTCGGCGCCTCCGTCTCCAGGGGCGCTTGCAAGCTGGCAATCTGAATGGCAGACGACTGCGTAGGCGTTGCAATGGCGGTCGGTTCGGGCGTTTGCTCTGCCTCTTCGCCCCCTGTCCCGCCAATCTCTCGGATGATCTCCGTCAACGTCTCGCTGACAACGCCTGGATTTAAACTGATAGCCGCTTCCTGGCCCATCAGGCGGGTGAACACGAAAGAGCTCAGCCCCAGCACAGCCACCAGCATTGCGAGCGTTATCCATGTCCCCGCAGAAATGCCACGGCGCCTTTTCTTTTTTTTCATGCTTCCCGCCTCCTTCTTTCCAGGCACGTCCAAGGCGCGCTATGGCCGGCTTTTCGCGCCGGTATCCATCGCCTGATCGCCGATTTCCTTGGCAAGCGCCGCTTCGTCCAATTCCCCATCAAAGTACGATGCCGCCGCGCGCAGCAGCTTTGCCGCATGGCGCACGCCGCTGGCCCACAGTTCCTCCACCGTCTCCTTGCGCTCCTGCTGCGGCGCTGCCGCAGCACGCCATGGCCTCCCCTCCCGGTTCAGCACGTCACCGCGGCTGGGACGGGGCGGACAGCACTGCGCCGTCAGCATCCCCGGCATAAACGCCACCCGCTCCAGCAACCAGTAAACGGCATATTTCCCTCCTAACGGGCTATGCGTCAGCCGGTTTGCGCGGCACGTGTCCGAAAAGGCATGCAAGATTGCTTCTTGTTTGATTTGCATCTCCGGAAAAACGGTGTTTACAGCGCTCTCAAGCAAGCGCGCTACATCCGGCCAATCCCCGCGCGCTTCGCACAGACACGGCATGGAAAGAGGGGTCCCCTTGTGCCCCTGCGCCCTCCAGAGCATCGTATCCCACGCGCGCTCCAAGCCCATATGCAGCGCGCTGGAGTAGCGGCCTTTGGTATCGTAACTCATTGAATAGACATAAGGATGCACAGCGCAATCGACAGCATAGTGCGTTAAAAAGCCCATCGCATAGGCCCGCTGTGCGGCATTCCCATCTTTTGCGCCTTGTAAAAGCGTACACAAAAACATGCCCGTCCGCCGTGTGTGCAACGCTTTGGCGAGCTTAGAAGGGCGGCTCGAGGGGCGCAATGGGAACATCCCCAGCAAAAAAAGCGGGTCTGGTCCCTGCGCCCCCATCCGTAGCGCCGCCATATTCACCGGCGTAATGCCGGCCACCATGCATGCGCGTTCGGCACATGCCTGGTGCACATAACCTCCGGGCATCAGCTGGTCACAACGCCCTTTTGCAGCAGGATGTTCGCATACAGAGCGCTTTCTCCCGTCTGCACCACGCAGTACGCTTTCTTGGTCAGCTCATAAAATGCAAAGCGCTCCACATGGCCAATCTTCGTTCCAGGCTGATGTTTTTCAAGAATCGCGGCATATTCGTCCCAAATCGGCGTTTCAACGGGATCGCCGGGAACAACCTCCATCAGCTTAAAGGGCTCCTGTACGTATGTATCCAGCGGCATCAGTTTAAGCATCGCATCCAGAATCTCACTCGCGCCATGGCCATCCAGCCGCACAAGGCGCTGGGCCATGGACGCGCCCGGGAAGTTGCCATCAGCGATGACAATGGTATCGCCGTGGCCCATTTCCATCATCACTTTGAGCAGTTCAGGGGATAGAATTGCGGGAATACCTTTTAACATGAAACATTTCCTCCTGACAGGCAATTTCTCTTCAAGAGTTTCGACATAACAATGCATTTTCCTGCGCGCATAGGCGGTTAGAATCTGGGCAGGATAACGTTTGAAAACGAATTTAACTGCGAGGTGGAGCCATGAGCTTTGGCATGATCGCGCTGATGGTGCTGTCGCTGTTGACGCTGTTCGGCGCCGGCCAGCGCGTGCTGGATCGCCTGCACCTGGACGACAGGGCAGCGCTTGGAATGATGGCGGCCATATTTATCGGCGGGCTGTTGCCCGCGCTGCGCATCGGCCGCGTGGAAATCGGTATTGGAGGCTGCCTGATCCCGCTGGGACTGTGCGTGTTTGTGCTGGTCAAGGCAGGCACGGCAATGGAGCGCCTGCGCGCGCTTTTCTGTGCGGTGCTCACGGGTGCGGCAGTATGGACGCTGGGCAGGATCATGCCCGCCGAGCCGGAGCAAATTGTCATCGACCCGCTGTATGTGGGCGGCATTGCGGCCGGGCTGATCTCCTGGGTGCTGTGCCGTTCGCGCCGCACGGCGTTTGTCAGCGGCGTCCTGGGCGTGCTGCTCGCCGATACGGCGGGCGCACTGGAATCGCTCGCAGCGGGAGCGGATGCTCCTGTGCGTCTAGGCACAGGCGGCGCCCTCGACGCCGTCGTCATCTCCGCCATCATCTCCGTGCTGCTGGCGGAACTCGTCGGCGAGGCGGTGGAGCGGATTGTCCGCTCCCGCAGGAAGGAGGGGGCACGATGAAGCGCATCATTTCCGTTTTGCTGCTATTGCTGGCCATTTTCCTGCCCGGCGGCGTGCGCGCCGATGGGCGCGAAGAGGGCGGCGAAGGCGTTTGGACCGTGCGCACGGAGCAGGGTGACACGCTGCTAACACTTTCGGACGAAGTCCACGTGGGCGATGAATACATCAGCTCCGACAACCAGCGCTATGAGATCCTCTCCGCAGATGCGGCAGCGCAGACGGCCGTTGCCCGGCACACGGGCGCCCAGCAGATGCCCGACGTCAGCTGGCTAGCGCAGGAGACGGCCATCGTCGTTTCCACCGCAGGCAGCAACGACCTGCTCGTCGCGATGTATTCTACCCATAGCGACGAAAGCTATGTCCCTTCCGACGGCACCTCCAGCGACGAGGCGGGCGACGGCGGCATTTACGACGTCAACCGCGCGCTGAAAGAGGCGCTCGAGGCGCGCGGCATCCGCGTCGTGCTGGACGAAACGCCGCATGTCCCGCACGATTCCAGCGCGTATAAGCGCTCGCGCCAGACGGCTGTCTCCCTGCTCAAACAAAGCCCGGACGCGCTGCTGGACATCCACCGCGACGGCATTCCCGATCCTGACGAATACGAGACGGAGCTGCAAGGGGAAGATGTCAGCCGCGTGCGCCTGCTCGTAGGCCGTTCCAACCAAAACGCGGCCGAAAACAAGCAGTTCGCCCTCGAGCTCAAGGCCGTGGCCGACAACGAATATCCCGGGCTAATCAAGGATATCTACATCGGCAAAGGGACGTACAACCAGGACCTGATGCCCAACGCCATCCTGCTGGAGTTCGGCACGCACACCATCAGCAAAGACCGCGCTATCGCTTCCACGGAGTTAATGGCTAACGTCATCGCCGACACGCTCTACGGCGATATCAGCGGCGCCGCCGGCGGAGGCAAGACAGAGCAGAACAAATCTGCCGGACGGGGCGTGCTATTCCTCGGCATCACTGTTTTTGTGCTCATTGTTGCGTTTGCATTCTTCCAAACGGGCAGTGGCAAGCAAGCGTGGGAACGCATTAAGCGCGGTGCACATGAAATCACCGCTGTCCGGCAAAAAAAGAAATAGCATCCTGGGCCGCCCTGCAACAGGGCGTCCTTTTTTGTTTGCCTCCTAGGAAACAAAATATCCTGTCCGCCGTTCCCCTCTGCAAGAACCGATCTCCGTATCCCCTGAACGTCCTAAATGCCTGCCGCCTTTCGCTTTGTCAAACTCGCTACCGTTTAATCCACAAAGGATCCACGGCATGAAAATGCAGCCTGCCGTTCTCTCCTTCCAATGAGCATGACGGGGTTGTCTAGCGTTTCCCGGTTCCCTTTCCGCCGGCAACGCCGACGCTTTGGCAAATCACAACGGCGCCCCCGCCATCCCACCCCGTTGCGCTTTTGCCCTTCGTCGGGCCCAGCGGTAAACGGTTTCCCTTGTTTGTAAAATATAGATGTTTATACCCATCTGACAAAAAGCATCTTGGCATGCTTGTAATCTTTTTTACAGACGGACCTGCATGCGCAAGTTGTATAAAACATGCTGGATTTTTTTGGAAAAAACCTTCTTTGGGCGTCCCCCTCCCTTTGCGGTAGCTTCTCACAGGACAATCCGACGGGGCATTTCCCCCCGTCCAAGCCATTGGTGCGATGCGGCGGGGCCTGCGTTCGTTGCGCGATGCTGCTTGTAATTCCGCGCTTCGCAGCAAGCCCCTTGTTCCGCAATCTCCATGGCTGCTGGCGTCATCTTCCCGTTTCTTCCATCCAGACCCTTAAAAGGCAAAAGGAGCAACCGCATTATTCAGCTTATCTTCCTTCCCGGCCGGCGCCGTTTGCCCTTGTACGCAAAAGGCGTGCGCCTATGCAGGCGTGCACATAGCCCAGCGCCAAAGCATCTAAAAAGCGCACCCCTTCTCCCCTTCCATCGCTTCCCCGCATAGGGTATGGGGAGGAGGCCACTCCCTCCTGGAATCGATAGAGGACGTGATGCAAATGCATGAAATTTCTTTAAGCGAACTTCAACCAGGCGAGACGGCGCTTGTACGGCACGTCGGCGCGGCACCGCAGCTGCGCCGCAGGCTGCTCGACCTAGGGCTGACGGAGGGGGCGCAGGCCGTCTGTTTGTTCTCCGCTCCCTGTGGCAACCCACACGCCTATTGGGTGCGCGGCGCCATCATCGCGCTGCGCCAGGAAGATGCGATGGGCGTCGTCTGCACCGAAGCAGAAGCGGAGCATATCCTGCAAAGGGAAAGGACGCAGGAGGTGCATTTGCGTGCAAAAACGGACCATCGCGCTGGCGGGAAACCCGAACGTCGGCAAAAGCACCGTGTTCAACGCGCTGACCGGTTTGCGGCAGCACACAGGAAACTGGCCCGGGAAAACGGTGGAAACCGCGCAAGGCGTCAGCCGCTGTTGTGGGGCCACCATCACATGGATTGATCTCCCCGGCTGCTATTCGTTAACGCCACGCTCAGGCGAAGAGGCCGTCGCTCGCGATGCGCTGCTGTTTGGCCAAATGGACGCTGCCATCATCGTCTGCGATGCAGGCTGTCTTTCGCGCAATTTGAACCTTGCCTTGCAGGTGCTGGAACTTGTTCCACACGCTGTGCTGTGCATCAACCTGATGGATGAAGCGCGCCGCCGCGGCCTGCACATCAACTGCACGCTGCTTTCCAAACGGCTCGGCGTGCCTGTCGTCGCCTGCAGTGCGCGCAGCGGTGAAGGCCTGCGCGCACTGCAACATGCCGCGCTACAAGCGGTTTCGCGCCCGCCGCACGGCTATCGCGTGCGCTACCCACAGGCGCTGGAACACGCCATCGCACAGGTCGAGGCGGCCATTGCGCCCGCGCTCTCCCCCGGCGACCCGCCGGCACGCTACTTGGCGCTGCGGCTGTTGGAAGGCGACACAGACCTGCTGGCGCTGCTGCGGAGCGAACTGCACGTGGACCTGTGTGAAATTGCCGCGCAGGCGCTCGCATCCGCGCGAGCCGCACTGGCGCGCGATGGCTTAACGTCCGACGTGCTGAGCGACCGCATTGTCGAAAGCCTTTTCTCCGCTTCCGAACAGCTTTGCGCGGGCGTCACCGTCTGGGAACACGGCGCGCAAGGTCCGGAACGCTGGCAGCTGCAGCTCGATCGGCTGCTTACAAACCGCTATCTTTGCGCGCCCATCCTGGCCGCGCTGCTCGCCGTCGTTTTCTACCTGACGCTTTCCGGTGCAAACCTACCCTCCGAATGGCTCGCCGCGCTTTTTGCCCGCGCGGAAGCATGGCTCGCCGCCACGCTTAAAACGCTGGGCGCGCCGCAGTGGCTGCGCGGCGCGCTGGTGGACGGTGCCGTGCGGACGACGGCATGGGTTGTGTCCGTCATGCTGCCGCCAATGGCAATCTTTTTTCCTTTGTTTTCGCTGTTGGAGGAAGCCGGATTTTTGCCGCGGATGGCTTTTTCCCTCGACGGCTGTTTCCGCCGCTGCGGCGCATGCGGCAAGCAGGGGCTGACGATGTGCATGGGGCTAGGCTGCAACGCCGTCGGCGTGACGGGCTGCCGCATCATCGACTCGCCGCGCGAGAGGTTAATCGCCATCGTCACCAATGCGCTCATCCCCTGCAACGGGCGGTTTCCCACGCTGATTGTGCTTTCCGCGCTGCTGTTTGCAGGCGGGGGCAGCGGCGTTTCCGCGCTTGTGCTCACGGGGCTGCTGCTGCTCTCCCTCGGCGTTACGCTCGGCGTTTCAAAGCTGCTGGCGGCAACGCTGCTGCACGGCAAGGCGTCGTCTTTCGTGCTGGAACTGCCGCCCTACCGGCGACCGCAGCTGGGCCGGGTGCTCGTCCGGTCGCTGCTGGACCGCACGCTGTTCGTGCTCGGGCGCGCTGTCGCAGTGGCAGCCCCGGCCGGCGTGCTGCTCTGGGCGCTTACGTATTTTTCCCCGGGCGGCGTCAGCCTGCTCGCGCGCTTGGTGCGCGCGCTGGATCCCATCGGACGTTTTCTGGGCATGGACGGAAGCCTGCTAAGCGCATTCCTCCTCTCCTTCCCGGCGAACGAGATGACGCTTTCCATTGCCCTGAGCGCATATTTTGACACAGGCGTATCCAGCGCGCTTCCCGCGCTTGCCTCGCTGCGCCCGGCGCTCGCCGCCTGCGGCTGGACGGCGCGCACGGCGCTTTGCGCGATGCTCTTTTGCCTGTTCCACTGGCCGTGTTCGACAACCTGCCTGACCATCCGCAAAGAGACGGGCAGCTTCGCCTGGGCCGCCGTATCCGTCGTGCTGTGTACGGCTGTCGGCGTCGTGCTCTGCGCCGCCGTCAATTTCCTTTGGACGCTTTTTGCCTAAGGCTCGGCCCATAAAACGTCATAAACTCGCACTCCAGGCGGCCGTTATACAGCCGCCTGCGCTTGTCTGCCCGGCGGCCAAACGCCTTTTCAAACCCGGTAAACGCGGTGATAGCGCAAACGGTCTGGCCTTCCTGACGGTTGAGCCGCCCCAGCGCCCGGGCGACGCTCTCGCACTCTTTGCGCTCACCCATCCGGCACCCGTACGGCGGGTTTGTCACGATCACGCAGGCGGCATCCAGGCCGGCAGCGTCGCGCACATCCTCGCAGCGCAGCGGGATCCTTCCGGAAATGCCCGCCTGCTGCAAATGGCGCTTTGCCAGTTTCAGCGCCGCGGCATCCACGTCCGCCCCGGTAATGCCGCCGATTTCCTGCGGGCGGAACGCCGCGCGCGCTTCCTCGCGCAGCGCCGCCACGGCCTCTTTTTCCGTCCACCGCCACGCCTCGCACGCAAAGGCGCGCGTCAGCCCGGGCGCCCGGTTGGCCTGCATGAACGCTGCCTCCACCAGCAGCGTACCCGTGCCGCACATCGGGTCGTGCAGCGGCCTTCCTGGCCGCCAGGGAGAAAGCGTCAGCAGCGCAGCGGCCAGCGTTTCGCGCAGCGGCGCCTCGCCGTTGAGCGTGCGGTACCCGCGCCGCGACAGTCCCGCGCCCGATGTGTCAAGCGTGCAGGTGGCCACGTCGCCATGCAGCGCGATTTGCACGCCATAGCTTTCCGCCGTTTCCGGCAAGGTTTTGACGCCATGCGCCGCCAACAATCTGTCCGCAATCGCTTTTTTGCTGATCGCCTGGCAGTCGCGCACGCTCATCAGCTGGGAGCGCGCGCAGTTGCCCGCCACGGGAAAGCGCGCGTCCCGGGGAATGAATTGTTCCCAAGCAATCGCTTTGACGCCCTCATAGAGTTCTTCAAACGTGCGGGCAGGAAATCTTCCGGCCACCAGCAGCACGCGGTCCGCGCAGCGCAGCCACAGGTTCGCCCGCAATGCGTCCTCCATGCCGCCCACGAACGACGCGCCGCCCAGCTGCGCCTGTACCTGCGCGCACCCCAGCGTCCGCAGTTCCTGGGCGACAACGCCTTCCAGCCCAAACGGCGCGGTGGCCAAAAAAGTATACGCCATTTAAACATCCTCTCCCATGTTCGACGGCCGGTAATACACCCTCCCGCGCAGCTCCTCGGGCATATATTCCTGTGCGACGTAATGGCCCGGAAAATCATGCGGGTACAGGTATTGCGCGTCCTTTTCGCCGCTTAAGCGTTCATGCCCGCGATAATGCGTATCGCGCAGGTGCGCCGGGACTGTGCCGAACCCGCCCCGCTGTGCGTCGGCCATCGCCGCCTCCACCGCCAGGCAAACGCTGTTGGATTTGGGGCTCTTGCAGATGGCGATAATCGCCTGGGCGATGTTCAGCCGCGCCTCCGGCATGCCGTTATATTGCAGCGCCTCCATCGCGGCTACGGCCTGCAAAAGCGCCGACGGGTTGGCCAGCCCCACATCCTCCGATGCGTGCGCAATCATCCTGCGCACGATCAGGCGCGGGTCCACGCCCGCATAAACAAGCCGTGCAAACCATGCCAGCGCCGCATCCGCGTCCGAGCCGCGCAGGCTTTTGCAAAACGCGGAGAGCATGTCGTAATAGAGCGATTCATCGCAGCGCAGCACGGGTTTCTGGATGCTTTCCTCCGCCTCTTGCAGCGTAATGCGGATTTGCCCATCGGCGTCCGGCGGCGTCGTCAGCGCAGCGAGCTCCAGCGCGTTGAGCGCCGAGCGCAAATCGCCGTTTGCCACGGACGCAATGTGTTCCAGTGCATCCTCGTCCACCGTCACGCCCATTCGCTTCAGCCCCCGCTCCTCCCGCAGCGCGCGCCGCATCCCTTCCTTTACCTCTTCGCGGCCCAGCGCATGGAAGCAAAAAATACGGCAGCGGCTGACAATCGCCGGGGTCATGGCGATCATCGGGTTTTCGGTTGTGGAGCCGATAAAGCGGATCGTGCCCTTTTCAATCGCCGGCAGGATCGAATCGCTCTGCGCCTTGTTCCAGCGATGGCATTCATCCAGCAGCAGGTAGGTCGGCTTGCCCGTTTCATGCAGGCGGCTCTGCGCCTTCTCCAGCACGGCGCGCACGTCGGCCACGCCGGAAGTGACGGCGTTGAGCTTTTCAAACGCGCCGCGCGTCGTCCCTGCGATGACGGCCGCCAGCGTCGTCTTGCCGCAGCCGGGCGGGCCGTAAAAGATACAGCTCGTCAGCCTATCCGCCTCAATCGCCCGGCGCAGCAGCCTTCCTTTGCCGACGATTTCCTCCTGCCCGATAAACTCATCGAGCGTGCGCGCGCGCATCCTGTCCGCCAGCGGCGCGCTCGCCTCCATGCTTTTCCCCATAGCCATCGTGAATAGGTCTTCCATCGGCGCCTCCCGTTGTTTCACGTGAAACATTCCTCCCCGCTGCCGGGCATTGTTTCACGTGGAACAATGATGTTCTTGCGCTGCAAGAGGAAATACAGCAGCGTTTCCTTCACGCGCGTTCCGGTGATCTCCTCCAGCGCCTTGCGGTAAAAGCGCAGCTGCGCCATATACGCCGCGAGCGTGGCCTCGTCCACGGGCCGCGCCTCCGTCTTGTAGTCGATCAGCACCCATTCCCCCTCCTCCAGGAAGCAGCAGTCGATCACGCCCTGCAACAGGATGCGCTTGCCGTCCTCCTCCGCGCGGTGGCTAAAGAGCAGCTCCCGGCGCACGTGCGAGGAAGCGCGGATGCGCTGCCAAAGCGGCGAGGCAAAGAAATCCCGCAGCGCATCCACCGGTAGCGACGCCGCCTGCGCCGGCGTGAGTGCGCCGGAGGCAGCGAGCGCATCGCGCTGCGCAAGCGGGTCCGAAGCCTCCAACGGCACCAGCTGCAAAAAAGTATGTACAGCGCTGCCGCGTTCGGCTCCCGTCAAGCCCGCCTCTTCCAAAAAGGCAGGGCGGCGCGGCGCATTGCGAAGGCGCGGCAATGCTTCCTCTTCCCCTTCGCGCAGTGCCGCGCGCACGCGCGCCGTAACGCCCTGCTTGAGCGGATGGACGCGGAGAGGTTGTACATCGCTGGCAAATGCGCGCATCATGCGATCATCCGTATCTGCAAATCCTTTGCTGCAAAGCAGCGGGTCCAGCAGCGCATTGATGTCCGTAGCCTGGCGGGGCTCCGACGGCAGGAAGAGACCGTATACCTGCGTACGCCAGCTCTTTGATGCAAACGCAACGGGTGCAATCCAATCCAAAAAGCAGTTTGCTCCCGCCGGCGGCGGGCCATAGCCGCCGCGCCAGGCGTCCAATCTCCCCTTGTCCGCCATGCCGACGACGAACAAGCGGCGTTCCGCCCGCGTCAGCGCCACATAGAGGATGCGCGCTTCTTCCGC
>DVLH01000025.1 GCA_018715585.1 Candidatus Aphodomonas merdavium | reverse complement strand
GATGCAAATCCGCCGATTCGGAAAAAACGGCAGGATATGGAACGCCGCGCGGCGCTTGTGCTGGACGCCGGAGCGGAGCTGCTGGTAAGCATTCACATGAATGAGTATCGAGACAGCAAACAAAGCGGGCCGCAGGTGTTTTTCCGGGCGGATTGTGCCGCAGGGCGGCAGCTGGCCGAGACGCTGCAGGCGCAGATGATCGCCACGCTCAGCCCCAGCAAGGAGCGCGCTGCGTCGGCGGGCGATTTTTACATTCTTTCCTTGGGGATCCCCTCTGCGCTGGTGGAGTGCGGTTTTTTATCCAACCCGGCAGAGGAGGCGCTTTTGCGCACAGATGCTTATACGCTCCAGGTGGCGCAGGCGGTGGCCGATGGGATTGAAAGGTATTTTGCGCTAGAGACGCGGGCAGAGGCGGCTCCGCGGGAGGACCGGTGAACGCACACGGCATTTTCTCGGGCAGCTATCTTGTTTGTAGCTTGCCTGCGTGTTATAATACCAACGAACGGCAGCGCCTTGACATCCTTACGACCGGCATGCAAAGGAGGGATTGGCATGTGGATGGTGATTCACATGGCCAGGCCGCTTTCCGCCGCAGAAGCCATACGGGATAAACTGGCGGAGGAGGGCTTTTTGGTTCGCTTACGGCCCGTTTCCCGCGCTGGCGCGCAGGTGGAGGATGCGTACTACGAGCTGATTGTTCCGCAGGCGGAAGCAGCCGAGGCGCGGCAAGTGCTGCTGGATTTGAACCTCTTCGAATCACCCTAAGCCACCAAAAGGAGTCCTCAGCTATGCGAAAGATTGCGGTCCTGACATCCGGTGGAGATGCGCCGGGCATGAACTCTGCCGTCGTTTCCGTCGCTCGCACCGCGGCGCACTTTGGAATGCCCCTCATCGGCATCCATCGTGGATACAACGGCATTATCCGCTACGAGCCTAAGCTTCTGAAAGCACTTGAGGAAAAGGCGCGCAGCGTTATTACGGACCCGGCCGACCTGACCCAGATGGAGCAGGTTGTCGAGGCCGTCCGTTCACGCGCTTCCATCGCGCTTCCGGACCCGCGCCAGCTTTTGAAGAAATACCGTTCGCAGCTCGCGCTTTATGAGCGTTTCAACGACTTTATCGCAGACTATCCGGCGTTTCGCAAGGATCTGGTGCCGCTTGATTTGGACACGCAGCTGGACATTGCCGCGCGTGCGGGCACGCACCTGCACACGGCGCGCTGCGACGAGTTTAAAGACCCCGCGAACCAACTGTTGGCTGTGCTGACGCTCGTGGCCATCGGCGTGGAGGGCGTCGTCGTCGTTGGAGGCGACGGCAGCTTTAACGGCGCGCAGAAGCTTTGCAACTTCGGTATGCCCTGCGTCGGCATCCCCGGTACCATCGATAACGACCTGGCCTACACCGACATGACGCTCGGGTTCGACACGGCGACGAACGTATGCCTGCGCGCCGTGCGCAACGTGCGCGCCACATCGCGCTCGCATGACAGGCCGCATGTGGTTGAGGTGATGGGCCGCCATTGCGGCGATATTGCCCTGCGCACGGCCGTGGCGTCGCACGCCGAAATTTGCCTCGTGCCCGAGGTGCCCTGGAGCGTGGAGGACGTCGCCCGCAGGATGCAGAACCTCATCAACATGGGCAACACGAGCGCCGTCATCGTCATTGCCGAGGGCGCATACGAATCGATGGCTGACTTTGACATCTATTCCCACCTGATGCCGCACGGCAAGCAGTGTTTCCCCGGCGAGCCTATGACGGCGTTCCGCCTGGCTTCCTGCATCAAATACATGTGCAAGGATCTGGACGGGCATAACGCCGAGGTGCGCGCCACCGTCGTCGGATACACCCAGCGGGGCGAGACGCCGACCACTTCCGATGCCGTGTTTGCCTTTGAGGCGGGCAACCTTGCCGTTAAGCTGCTGGAGGCTGGCAAGGATAATTTGGTCATCGGTATCCGCCAGAACCGCATGTTCTCCATGCCCATTAGCAAAGCGCTGGCCATGCAGTCGCATGTGCAGGGCAATTTTAACCGCGCCTTGTATGATACCATCCAAGCGCTTAACGAGAACCTGCCGCCGCAGAATTTTTAAACCGCTTTTGGCTTATAGCCGGCCGCCTCTGGTGAGGCGGCCGTTTTGCTTGTGCGGCAAACGGAGCGGCACAAGGGGAAGCGGCTGTCAAACAGGGGGACAATCAGGGCTGAAGGGCTGCTCTGCTTTCATTTCGCTTTTGTGTCGGCTTGCCGCTGCGATCATTGGAAAAAATTTCCTGGTCAATGAAATTTTACGATTTTTTTGTTTTTTTTCTTGCAGTGCGGTGGATAAAAACCGAACCGGTTGCAAGAAGTTGTGGATAACTTTTTTGCTTGCCGCAACATTTCGCGCTTTTGCCGCCCGCGGGAATGCATTTTATCCACAAGCGCGGGGGGAAGCGCGGCCCTTGAAAAATAGCGCCGGTTTTGCTATGATGGCTTTGCTGTCCGGCTCCAGACCGCAGAGGCGGCGCCGGGCAGATGTTTTGTCGTCTTTTACGTCAGAAGGAGGTTCACAATGAACGAAACCGCAATTTGGGAGAAGGCCTGCGGGCTATTGCGGGATGAAATGAGCGAACCCTCCTTTGACACGTGGATTGCGCCGCTGGCCGCGCTGAAATACCACGGGGATGCGCTGTACGTGGATACGACGAGTGACTTTATTAAAAAGCACATCCTTATGCGCTACTCTCTTTTGATCGCCAGCGCCGTTTCGCAAGCGGCGGGACGTTCGACGCGGGTGGAGTTTGTCACACCCCAGGAGGCACAGGCGCTCTTTCCCAAGACGGAGGCGGCGGAGGCGGCGTCTTTTTCCCTGAACCCCAAATACACGTTTGACACGTTTGTGGTAGGCAATTCAACCGCTTTGCGCGCGCGGCGGCGCTGGCTGTGGCAGAGGCGCCGGCAGAGGCGTATAACCCGCTGTTTATCTATGGTGGCGTCGGCCTTGGCAAGACGCATCTGATGCACGCCATTGGCCACCGTATCCGGGCGGATTACCCGGAGAAAAAGCTGCTCTACATCAGCAGCGAAAACTTTACCAACGAGCTGATCACCGCCATCCAGCAAAATAAGAACGCCGAATTCCGCAACCGTTTTCGCAACGTGGATGTGCTGATGGTGGACGATATTCAGTTTATTGCCGGGCATAACTCCACGCAGGAGGAGTTCTTCCATACGTTCAACACGCTGCATACCGCCGGGAAGCAAATCGTCATCTCCTCGGATAAACCGCCCAAGGAGATCATGCGCCTGGAGGAAAGGCTTGTCTCCCGGTTTGAATGGGGGCTGGTGGCCGACATTCAAAAGCCGGACCTGGAAACGCGCATCGCCATCCTGCGCAAGAAAGCGCACGGCGACAACCTGCAAATCGACGACGACGTGCTGGAGCTCATCGCCAGCCGCATCGAATCCAACATCCGGGAGCTGGAAGGAAGCCTCACGCGCGTGGTGGCGTTTGCTGAGCTGAAGGGTACAAGCGTCAGCCGCGAGGTAGCGGAGGATGCGCTGCGCGATATTTTGACCGTGAAAGATCCCAAGCGGATTACCTGCGACGCCGTCAAGCAGGCGGTGGCGGATTATTATGGCGTTTCCATGGCGGAAATGACGGCCAAGCGCCGCAGCCGCGAGGTTGTGATTCCCCGCCAGGTTGCGATGTACCTCGCCCGCGAGCTGACGGACCTTTCGCTCACGCAGCTTGGTGCGGCGTTTGCGCGCGATCACAGCACGATTTTGCACGCCTGCGAAAAAGTATCCGAAGACCCTGCGATGGCCGGTATCCTCGAGGATTTGCGCCACGCGATCCGCAACAAGTGATATGCAAAGCAGAAACCCCCGTAGCAAACGAAATCCATACGTTAAAAGCGGCATTGCCGGCAAGGATGCGCCTGGCGGCCGCAAGCGGAGCCCGACAAAGCGCATTGTCAAGACGGTGCTGCTCCTGTGCATCGTGCTTGCGGTGGTGGTGGGTGCCGTGGTGGGCGTGCGCGCCATCTTTGGCAGCACCAGCGAAGTGGTACGCATCAACGCTTCCCCGAGCGATAACATTCAGGCGCTTGGGGCGGACGTGCTTTATTATGACGGTATGACGCTTCATTGCGTTTCTAACAAGGGAAACACGCGCTGGCAGTTCACGCTGGGCGCGGGCGCAAATTACCGTGTGGGCGGGGACAAGGTGATCGCCTGGACGGGACAGCAGGTGTATGTGCTGGATAAAAACGGCGTCTGCTCCTTTAACGACAGGATGACGTCCGAGGTACTGTTTGGGTCCATCGGGGCGTCGTATATCGCCGTGGCCCTCACGGGCAGTTCGGAAACGGAAGCGTCGCTGCTGGTGATGGACCACAACGGGGAAAGGCTGGAGACGCTGGCCATCAGCGACCTGTACCTGATGGACGCCGGTTTTTTCTCCACGAACGATTCGCTCATGTGGGTGCTGAGCCTGGATGTGGCGGGCAACGCGCCGATCTCCAACCTGGCGACATATGAGCCGGGGCGCATGTCCACGGGCGCGCTGGAGCTGAGCGACCAGCTCGTCTACCGCGTCTATTCGCACAACAACAACCTCATGCTGGTGGATACGAGCACGATTGGCGTGTACAACTATAAATGCGTGGAACAGACGGACATCGGCTCCATCCTCGTCTACGGTTGGCTGATGAGCGATTTGCGTGCGGAAAAGCGAAACACCTATGCGCTCTTTGAGCCGATGCCGGATTCCGGCGCATCCAGTGCGTTTTCGGAACTGCGCTTGATTACGAACTATTCTTCCAAGAGCCTGCGGCTGCTGTCGCCCTGCTTTGCCAGCGGCCTTGGAGACAGCGGCGTATACGGCTTTGGGGAAAATGTCATCTATTACTGCCCATACGGGGAAAAGACGTTCAGCGCCAAATACCTCACGTTCCGTTTGACGGATTTTTACTGCATGTTGGAGGGGAACCGGGGCGTATTTGCCACCGGCAATGACGTATTCATTCTCAAATTGCCCAAATAAGGTGCAAGAAATGCGCACGGTGCGCCGTTGCATTGCTGCATAGGGAAGGGAGGGGATCATCTGAACACGGTCGATTATGTGCTCATCGGCATTGTAGCCGTTAGCTTGTTATTTGGTATGTACCGCGGCTTTATCACGTCGCTGCTCGGGCTTGCGAGCGTATTTGGGTCCATGTTTGCTGCCTATGCGCTGGGGCCGAAGCTTTCGGCGACAATTTTAAATAACCAGACCATCGTTAACACGTTGATTCATTATACGGACGCGTCCTCCCGTTTGGGCGATTTGGAGCTTTCCCAGCTTTCTGTGGCAGGGATTGACGCAAACAGCGTCAGTGAAGTTGTATCGCGGGTGCACCTTCCAGAGCCTTTTGGATCGTTATTAGAAAATAATATTCTTTCGCAGGTGTTTGCTTCTACGGGGAGCGTAACGGTGGCCGAGTATATCAACCAGACGATCGTGACGGCGATTATCTCCGTGATTAGCTATGTGCTGGTGTTCCTGGCGGCATATGTAGCGCTGTCGCTAGTGACGGGGTTGATCGGTTATATTTTCCGGCTGCCTGTGCTGCGCCATCTGGACGCGCTGGCAGGAGGGATCTTCGGACTGGTGCGCGGGGTGTTCATTGTGTTCGTATTCTTTGCCCTGGTGCCCGTAGTGATGACGGTTTTGCCCTTTGAGGGGTTTAACGAGATGGTGGAGGCTTCCAGAATTGGAAGCGCGCTGTATCATAGCAACATTATTCCAACGATTCTGGAGGGACATTTATGATTCAATTCCAATGCGACTATACTGAAGGCGCGCATCCGAAAATTCTTGAACGGCTTGTCGAGACGAATTCTGAGCAGACCGTAGGCTACGGAGAGGATGCGCACTGCGAAAGCGCGCGTGCGCGCATTTTGCAGCTTTGCCAGAGCAGCACGGCGCAGGTCCACTTCCTTGTGGGAGGGACGCAGGCGAATGCGACGATCATCGCCGCGGCGTTGCGGCCGCATCAGGGCGTGATTGCTGCGACGACGGGGCATATTGCCGTGCACGAATCGGGCGCGGTGGAGGCGACGGGGCATAAGGTCATCACGCTGCCTTCGGACGATGGGAAAATCACGGCCGAACAGGTGCGCGGCTGCTATGACGCGCATTGGTCTGACAGCACGCATGATCATATGGTACAACCCGCGATGGTCTACCTTTCCAATCCGACCGAGAACGGGACGCTGTACAACAAGAAAGAGCTTTCTGCCATTGCGGCCGTCTGCCGCGATTGCGGCTTGTTGCTGTTTGTGGACGGGGCGCGGTTGGGATACGGCATGGCTTCGCCCATCAATGACCTGACGATGGCCGACTATGCGGCACTGTGCGACGCGTTTTATATTGGCGGCACCAAGGTCGGCGCGCTCTTTGGAGAGGCTGTCGTGCTGACGAACGCACAGCTTCAGCGCGATTTCCGCTACCATATCAAGCAGCGGGGCGGCATGCTGGCCAAAGGCCGGCTGCTTGGCATTCAGTTTGACGTGCTGTTTACGGACGGGCTGTATGCGCAGATTTCCGAACATGCCGTCCGGCTTGCTATGCGGCTGCGCGAAGCGTTTTTGAAAAAAGGCTGGGCGCTGCGCTATGATTCGTATACGAACCAGCAATTCCCCATCCTGCCGGACAGCGCTTATGAAAAGCTGAGCGAAAAATACCTGTTCTCTTTCTGGGAAAAGACGGACGCGACGCATACGGCGGTGCGCGTCTGCACAAGCTGGGCAACGAAGGAAGAGAACGTCGAAGCGTTGCTGCGGGACGTGGAAGCGCTCTGATGAGACTGGGAAGCATTGTCTTTGTAAAAGGGCTGGAGACTATGGGTGCAATGCGGGAACGTGAAGAGATTTACGAAGCGATAGCGGCTGCGGACGACGCGCTGTTCTACCTGCGCAAAGCGCAGGAATGCCTTGGAAGTGCGGGCAACTGGGGCATCGTAGACATGCTTGGCGGCGGTTTTTTGACCACGATGATCAAGCACTCCAGGATCAACAAGGCACAGGTGGAGCTCGAAAATGCGCGGGACGCGCTGCACCGGTTCAGCCGCGAATTGAGCGATCTATCCTTTGACGAGGAGATTAAGATTGAAATCGGCGATTTCCTGCTGTTTGCGGATTACTTTTTCGACGGCCTTATTGCCGATTGGATGGCGCAGTCGCGCATTCAAGAGGCACGGGGGCAAGTCAGCAGTGCGATTGACCGTGTGAGCGCTATTCGCGACGCCCTTAAAGAGCGCTGCTAAGGCCAAAACAGGGATAGAAACAGAGAGCCTATGCGTACCGTTTGGTACGCATCGTTTTTTGCGGATGGTTTTGCTAAATGCGTGAGGATGCTCTGCTTGGCGGGGGCTCCCCGCAAGCGGTGGCATGATACCATAAAGCAGCGCGCGCCTAGAGGGCGGGGAAGGGCGCGCATCATGCTTTCGCAAAGGCGCTTTGCCTGCAGAAGCGGAAACAAAGACATTTCACAGCGGCAGGAAAACCTTCCCGCGCAAAATTGCCGGGACTGTCTTGCCGTGCGCTTGCCACTGTTTTCCCACAAAAAAACCGAAAGGACCATCCGATTGGCCTTCTTTTCCTGCGTCACCGGGCTTTACAAAACCGCATCGCCAGTCAGCTGTTGCCGGAGGTGTAGTTGTAGT
>DVLH01000224.1 GCA_018715585.1 Candidatus Aphodomonas merdavium | reverse complement strand
GGAGCACACGTTGCAGGAAGAACAAAAACTGAAAATTATCCCGCTGGGCGGGGTGGACGAAATCGGCAAAAACATGACGGTGTTCGAGTACGGAGAGGACATCATCGTTGTCGATTGCGGGTTGATCTTTCCACAGGAGGACATGCTGGGGATTGACCTGGTAATCCCCGATATTGCATATCTTGAAAAGAATTACAGCCGTTTGCGCGGCTTTCTCATCACCCACGGGCACGAGGATCATATCGGCGCGACGCCGTATGTGCTTGGGCGTATCCCGGCGCCGGTGTATGGCTCTCGCTTGACGTTGGGGCTTGTGGAACATAAGCTCAAAGAGCACAAGGTGGCGGACGTGCCGCTCAACGTTGTGCAGCCGGGCGATGTGGTGCACCTGGGCGCGTTCAGCGTGCGCTTTATCAAGGTGAGCCACTCGATTGCCGGGGCGCTGGCGCTGGCGATTACCTCGCCCGTGGGGACCGTGCTGCATACGGGCGACTTTAAAATCGACTATACGCCAGTGGATGGAGAGGGGACGGATCTCGCCACCATCGCTGAGCTTGGCAGCAAAGGGTTGCTGGCGCTGATGGCCGATTCTACGAACGTTGAGCGCCCTGGGTTTACCATGACGGAGCGCAACGTGGGGGATACATTCCGCGAGCTGTTCCGCGACGCTTCGGGGCGGATCATTATCGCAACGTTTGCTTCCAACGTCAGCCGCATTCAGCTGATCGTCAACGAGGCCATCCGCTATGGGCGCAAGTTCTGCTTTATTGGCCGCAGCATGGTCAACATTGTCAAACTGGCGGGACAGCTGGGCGAATTGACGATTCCCGAGGATTCCCTCATTGACGCCGAAGACCTGGACCGCTACCGTGACGACGAAATCGTCATCATTACCACCGGCAGCCAAGGCGAGTCGATGAGCGGCCTGATGCGCATGGCCTATGGAGAACACCGGCGCGTTGCCATCCGCAACACAGACCTGGTCATCCTTTCCTCTTCCGTCATCCCGGGCAATGAAAAGCTTGTTTCCCGTGTGATCAACCAGCTCTACCGCTGCGGCGCCACGGTCATCTACGAGGCGCAGGCGCTGGCGGAGGTGCATGTTTCCGGTCACGCCCGCCAGGAGGAGCTGAAGCTGATCCAGCGCCTGGCGCGGCCGAAGTATTTTATCCCCGTGCATGGGGAATACCGCCACCTGTGCCAGCATGCAAAGCTTGCGGTGCGCATGGGGATGCCGGAGGAAAACGTCGTCGTGCCGGATCTGGGCTCGGTTATTGAGCTTAGCCGGAAAGACATCCGCATTACGGGCACGGTGCAAAGCGGCAGTGTGCTCATCGACGGGCTTGGCGTGGGCGATGTGGGCAACGTCGTGTTGCGCGACAGGCGGCACCTTTCGCAGGACGGGCTGATCATCGTCGTTATGGCGGTGGACAGCGAGCAGAAGATGATCGTGGCCGGGCCGGAGATCATCTCGCGTGGCTTTGTCTACGTGCGCGAGGCCGAGGAACTAATGGACAGCGTGCGCGACGTGGTACTGCATATTCTTAGCGACTACGACCGCATTGAGCCTGGCGACTGGAGTACAATCAAGACGCGCGTGCGTGAGGAGATGCGCAAATACCTTATGGAGCGCATCAAGCGCAATCCGATGATCCTGCCGATCATCGTGGAAATTTAAGGAGGCTGCATGAACGTTTACGACAGCGCGCATGCGCTTGCGGAGATCATCCGGCAAAGTGAGGAGGTGCAGGATTACGCACGGCTGAAAGAAATCGCCGAGGGAGACGAAACAAACCGTGCGCTGCTTTCGGAGTACCGCCGTTTGCAGATGAAGCTGCAATTGCAAGCCGCCAGCGGCTTGCAGTCGCAGGCGGAAGAAGTACAGCGCTTTCAGCAGATTGCATCCTTGCTGTATATGAACAGCGATGTGCAGGCATACATGATGGCGGAACTGCGCCTGCAAAAGATGCTGGCGGATATTTTTAAAATTCTTACCGATGCCAGCGGAATGAACATGGACCTGCCCAACGCATAATAGGGCAAGGCAAGCGGACAGACGGGGGAAAGTGAGTTGAAGAAACGGCGTAAACGGTATGACCATCAGACCCTGCAACAGGAGCGGATGTACGGGTTTTTTTGGTATGATTGGCTGTGGAAGCTGTCACGCCCGCTTCTGGTGGGACTGGCGGCGTGCGTGCTGGTGGGTGGTGTGCTGCTCACAGGCTGGCAGGCGCTGGGCGAAAAATTCTTTTTTCCTGTGGATGAAAACGACCAAACGCCTGTAGAGTTTATCGTCGAGAGCGGCAGTTCGCTTACGAGCGTGACGCAAAAGCTCTATGAGCAGGGCTTGGTTCGCAATGCTGCCGTGCTCAAGTATTACATGGACTTTCAGGGAATGAGCCAGAAAGTGCAGACGGGCGAGTACACGCTTACGCGCGCAATGACGCTGCGGGAAATTTCGCAGCAACTCACGGCGGGCGATGGCAACCCGATCACAATGAATATCACCATCATTCCCGGCTGGGATGTCGAGGACATTGCAGCGTATCTTACACGCTTGGGCGTGGCGTCGTCGGAACAGGCCGTATATGACCTTTGCAACGATGCTGAGACGTTTGGGGCTTACTACTATATCGCCGACGTGCTGGCGACGGAGGATGTGCAGGAGCGAACGTATTTGCTGGAGGGATATCTTGCCCCCGATACCTACGAGATTTATACCACAGCGACGCTGGACAGCGTGATCAAAAAGCTGCTCTCACAGGTGGAGTCGGTTTACGATGCCTCCTGCCACGACCGTGCGCAGGAGCTGGGGATGACGATGGATGAAGTGATCACGCTGGCGTCCATGATTGAAAAGGAGGCAAAAACGGAAGATTTTGCCAAGGTTTCCGCCGTGTTCCATAACCGCCTTGCGGAAGGGATGACGCTTGGGTCCGACGTGACGGTACAATATGCCACTCATTCGGAAAAGATGGCGCTTACAAGCGAGGAAACGGGTGTGGATTCGCCGTATAATACGTATATCAACCCCGGGCTGCCCGTAGGCCCTATCTGTAGCCCCTCTAAAGCGGCCATTACGGCGGCACTTTATCCGGATGAAACGTTTGTAAACGAAAAATACCTTTACTTCTGCTCTACAAGCCCCGAGGAAGGTACGCTCTATTTCTCCAAGACGCTGGAAGAGCATGAAGCGGCCGTAGCGATTTACCGCCCGCTTTGGGAAGCGTATGACCAGGAGCGGGGTATCTGACGGACAGCTGCTGTTTTCCCCGTGCGCAGGCGGTGTTTTGCCAGCGCGCGGGGTTTTTTATAGCAATTTGCCCCCGGCAGGAGAAGCGAGGGGCGCCGCCCGGCATTTCAGAGGCAGATGCTTTTTGCCGGAAGCTGTCCTCTCTGCCACGAGCAGCAAACCTGTTGGCGAATTTTGGCAGAAGATGCGTTCTGCGGTTGATGAATAAACCAAACCCGGCAGAGGCGCCGTGAAGCTAAGCGGACAGCTTGTTCAATCCTTTGGCGCGTGAAAAAGCGCCTTTACAGGTGCGGCATTAGGGGCATTCGTGTTTTTCTGGCACATTTAGACGGGATGGGAGGTAAATTTGCAAGAGAAAAACATGCACCAACGCTACACGCCCGCTTGTTGAGAGAACGCTTTGCTTAACCGTGTTTGCCACCTGCAAGAGGATGGGAATGTGGGAGGTGTGGGGGGACCGGCGCGTTGCTACTGCTTTGCCTGCAAACGGCCGCGCAGCTCGCGCTCGAGCGTTTGAATGGCCTTTTTTTCCAGGCGGGAGACGTAGGAGCGCGAGATGCCAAGCTTTTGGGCAATTTCGTACTGTGGACGAGCGCGGCCGTCCAGCAGGCCATAGCGCAGCTCCAGCACGGTGCGCTCGCGCTCCGGCAGCTTTTCCCGCACGATACACCGAATGCGCGAGAGCGTGATGCGCCGGTCCACTTCCTCCGTGACGGCGTCCGGGTCGGTGCCGAGCATCTCCATGAGGGTGATTTCGTTCCCCTCCGCGTCCGCGCCGACAGGTTCGTCGAGGGAGACGTCATTTTTGCGCTTTTGCGAGGCGCGCAGGCACATGAGAATTTCGTTTTCAATGCAGCGGCTTGCGTAGGTGGAGAGCGTTGCGCCGCTTTCCGGCTTGAACGTCCCGACGGCTTTGATCAGTCCGATGGCGCCGATGGAGATCAGGTCGTCCATATCATAGCCGGGAACGGTGTATTTGCGCGCAATGTGCGCTACAAGGCGCAGGTTGTGCTCAATCAACATGCGCCGGGCAGCGTCGTCGCCATCGCGCATGCGGGCGATGCAGGTACGCTCCTCCTTGGCGGAAAGCGGCTTGGGAAACGATGATTGGCCGGAAAGATAGCCGAGGAAAAAAAGCGCGTCTTGGACGAGCGAAAGAAACAGCGTCAGCATGTCAATCCCTCCCGGCTACCATATGCCGCGCTCTGTTCGCGGCAGACCACGGGTAGCAGGAAAAAAAGCTGGTGTTTCTCACGCCAATATGATATAATACATCGGATTATTGCTGCGAGGAGTCTTGCCGGATGAAGAAAGAGCGTATAAACGCGTTTCTACGGGCGCTGGAGAAGCAGGGGGCTGAGGCAGCCGTGCTGGCTAAGCCGTCCAACGTGCGCTGGTTAAGCGGCTTTACGGGCGAAGGCCTGCTGGTCGTGGTTGCAGGCGCTGCAAGCGTGGTGACGGATTTCCGCTATGTAGAGGCGGCGCAACGGGAAGCGCCAGGGTGTGCCGTGCGCAGCATTTCGGGCGGCGTTACGCATGAGGCAATTGCGGCGGAGCTGCTCAAAGCGGCGGGAGTAAAGACCGCTGCGTTTGAGGACGACGTGCTGACCGTGCGGCAGATGCAGCGCCTCGAACAGGCGGCGGAAGGCATCCACTTTGCGCCGGCGAAAACGCGCCCGGAGGCACTGCGCGCCGTGAAAGACCAGGAGGAGATTGACGCCATCGAGCGGGCGTGCGCCATCACGTGCGCTGCGTTCGAGCGCATCCTGGCGGTGATCCGCCCCGGGGTGACGGAGCGCGCCGTCGCCTTCGCGCTGGAAAACGAGATGCGCGCCTTGGGCGCCGAGGGGACGGCGTTCCCCACGATTGTTGCGGCCGGGGCAAACGGGTCGCTCCCGCACGCTGTGCCGGGCGATACGGCGATTGCTTCGGGCATGCTGGTGACGATGGACTTTGGCGCGCGCGTGGATGGCTATTGCGCCGATCTGACGCGCACCGTGGCCGTCGGGCAGCCGGATGCGCTCCAGCGCCGTGTCTATGATGCCGTGCTGGAGGCCCACTTGCGCGCGATGGACGCCATCGCTCCCGGCGCGTGCGGACGCGATGTGGATGCCATTGCGCGGGCATATTTCAAGACGTGCGGCTGGGAAACCGAGTTCGGGCACAGCCTGGGCCATGGCGTCGGCCTGGACA
This sequence comes from Candidatus Aphodomonas merdavium, assembly GCA_018715585.1. Lineage (GTDB taxonomy): Bacteria > Bacillota > Clostridia > Christensenellales > Aristaeellaceae > Aphodomonas > Aphodomonas merdavium. Next base: position 2,500 of record DVLH01000224.1, on the reverse strand, counting down.
TCCACGAGGAGCCGCGCCTTTCCATGCGCAGCACGGATGTGCTCGAGGCGGGAAATGTTGTAACCGATGAACCGGGCATCTATCTGCCCGGCCAATGCGGGTGCCGGATTGAAGATTCGGTATTGGTCACACGGGATGGATGCCGGAGCCTGACGCCGGCAGCCAAGGAACTCATTATACTGTAAACGGAGGGGAATTGAGTGATTACTGCCGGCGAATTTAGAAAGGGCGTTACGATCGAACTGGACAACAGCGTGTGGAACATTGTGGATTTCCAGCACGTTAAGCCGGGCAAAGGCGCGGCGTTTGTGCGCACGAGGATTAAGAACGTCATCACGGGCGCCGTCCTGGAGCGCACGTTCAACCCGACGGATAAGGTCCCGCGCGCCATTGTGGAAACGAAGGAGATGCAGTACCTCTACAGCGACGGCGACCTGTACTACTTCATGGACCTAGAAACGTACGAACAGCTGCCCATCAATAAAGACCAGGTGGAGGACGTTATCAAGTACATCAAGGAAAACGACAACGTGACCGTCCGCTTCTTCAAGGGACAGCCCTTCGCCGTGGAACCGGAGAACTTTGTCGTGATGGAAATCGTCGATACGGAGCCCGGCTTCAAGGGCGATACGGCGTCCAACACCACCAAGCCCGCCAAGACGGAGACGGGCCTGCAAATCAACGTGCCGCTGTTTATCAACATCGGCGACCGTGTCCGTATCGATACGCGTAGCGGCGAATATATGGAAAGAATGTAATGCCGCTTGGCATGGCCGGAAAGGAAAGGAAAAAGCAATGAGCAAGATTTCTGACCGCGTCTCTTACCTGCAAGGGCTCGCGGAGGGCATGGAGCTGGACGGCGAAAGCAAAACGGGCCGCCTGCTCAAAGCGGTTATCGACGTGCTTGGCGACGTCGCCAAGGAGCTCCAGCGCCTGGAGGACGAGCAGAACGATTTGGATGAATACGTTGGCAGCATCGATGACGACCTGGCCGAGGTGGAAGAGGCCGTCTTTGACGATGATGAAGAGGAAGAAGAAGGCGGGGAAGAGGACGAGGATGACGAGCTGATCGAGTGCGAATGCCCGCATTGCGGCAACACGATCTACTTCGACGCCGAAGCTTTTGACCTTGCTGACGACCACAACTGCCCTGAGTGCGGCAAGCCGCTCTTTGACGAGGACGGCGGCGAGGAACCGGAAAAAGAATGAACCCGCCGCGGGACGCCGCCCTTTTGCGCGGCGTCCCCGGCTCCTTATGAGGGCTTTGCCGCCGGTATCCCGCAGGGAACCGGACGGGAAAGCGCCCGATTGGGCGGGCGGCCGCCTTGTTTTCATTTTTAACGAATTCCCGTCGGGTATCCGGCATGGAACTTGAACGGAGGCAACCATGAGAAACGAAAAGCTTTTTCGCCATGTGCTGACGGCGCTGTTTGCTGCGCTGACGCTGCTGCTGGGATTGACCCCGCTGGGGTTGATTCCGTTGGGACCGATCAATCTAACGATCCTGCATATCCCGGTGATCATCGGTACGATTGTGCTCGGGCTCGGCTCCGGGCTGGTGTTGGGGCTGTGCTTTGGAATGGCGAGCACGCTGGCGGCCTTTGGTATCTCACTCGGCGCGGCACAATCCGGCCTGGCGCTGCTTGTGGTGACGGCAAACCCGCTGCTGGCCATTGCGATGTGCATGCTGCCACGCCTGATGATTCCCGTGACGACGTATGGGGTTTACCGGGCGGCAAGCCGCTTTCTTGGTTCTAAGGCGAGCGTGGCGTGTGCGGCCGTCGTGGGGTCGCTGACAAATACGGTGCTCTACCTGGGCGCGATGTTCCTGCTCTTTGTGACGCTTGACCTGGATGTTCAGCGGTGGGTGAACGCCATTTTGACGGGGACTGCGCTGGCAGGAGCGTTTGGCGAGGCGCCTGTGGCGGCAATCCTTGCTGTCCCAGTAACGGCGGCACTTTTTAAGCAAACGCAGAAGAAACGGTAGGATGGATGCATATGGTATTGACGCTGGATATTGGCAACACCAACATCAAAAGCGCCGTCTTTCAGGGAGAGACGATGGTGCGGTATTGGCGGCTGCGCACGGATATTACCACGACGAGCGACGAGCTGGGCATCAAGATGCGCAGCCTCTTTGGGCATGGGGGACTTGAACCCTCGTGCCTGGACGGGATTATCATGTCCTCTGTCGTGCCGTCGATCAACTTCACCGTCGATCATATGTGCCGGGATTATTTCGGCTTGACGCCAATGCAGGTGGCTCCTGGCGTCAAGACGGGCGTGAACATCCGCTATGAAAATCCCAGAGAGCTTGGAAGCGACCGGATTGCTAACGCCGTGGCGTGCTATGCGCTTTATGGCGGCCCGTCGATTTTTGTTGACTTTGGCACGGCCACGACGTTTGGCGTGTTGAGCGAGCGCGGCGAGTTCCTCGGCGGGGCGATTTGCCCGGGGCTGAAGATTTCCACCGAGGCGCTCGTTTCCGGTGCGGCAAAGC
>DVLH01000223.1 GCA_018715585.1 Candidatus Aphodomonas merdavium | reverse complement strand
GTTTGAAGGGCTCAAGCGCGTGAAAGCGGAGGCGGTGGCGATGGGCGACATCGTGGCCATCTCCGGGTTTGAAAACCTCAACATCGGCGATACCATCTGCGACCCGGCGCAGGTGGAGCCGCTGCCGTTTGTGAAAATTTCGGAGCCGACGGTGAGCATGACGTTTTCCGTCAACGACAGCCCCTTTGCCGGGCGCGAAGGCAAGTTTGTCACCAGCCGCCACCTGCGCGCAAGACTGATGCGCGAGCTGCAGACGGACGTTTCGCTGCGCGTGGAGGAGACGGGATCGCCCGATGCGTTCCTGGTTAAAGGCCGCGGCGAGCTGCATCTGTCCATCCTCATTGAAACCATGCGCCGCCAGGGCTACGAGCTGCAGGTGAGCAAGCCCGAAGTGCTCATGAAGGAAATTGACGGCGTCCGCTGCGAGCCGATGGAGCGCATGGTCGCCGATGTGCCGGTGCAGTATTCCGGCGCCGTCATTGAAAAAATCGGACGGCGCAAGGGGACGCTCGTTTCCATGTCGGGCGAGGACCGGGTGCGGTTGGAGTTCATGGTTCCCTCGCGCGGCCTGTTTGGCTATCGCAGCGAGTTTTTGACGGATACCCACGGCGAGGGCATCATGAGCGCCGTGTTTGACGGCTACGAGCCGTTCAAGGGAGACCTGCCCTCGCGCGACACGGGCTCGCTCGTGGCGTTTGAAAGCGGCGAGACGACGAGCTATGGCCTGTTCAACGCCCAGGAGCGCGGCGCGATGTTTGTAGGCCCGGGCGTGCAGGTCTATAGCGGCATGATCGTGGGCGAGTCGTCCCGGCCGGGGGACATTGACGTCAATGTCTGCAAAAAGAAACATGTCACCAACATGCGCAACGCCTCCGCGTCGGAGGACAGCCTGCGCTTGACGGCTGTTCGCCCCTTCTCGCTGGAGGAATGCCTGGAGTTCATCACCGAGGATGAGCTGCTGGAGGTTACGCCCAAGAGCCTGCGCATGCGCAAGCGCGTGCTTTCCCATGAGATGCGCATGAAGCTCTCTGCCCGCAACAAGGGCTGAGCGTGCAATCCATCTGCCGCCCCGGCGCAAGCCGGGGCGTTGCCGTCTGCGCCATCCGGGAGCAAGGCTTTGGAGGAACGGCGGCGCAGGAAAAAGGCGGTTTTTGCGCTGTTTTCGCGCAAGCGGTTTTTCGCTGCGGATCTTGCCGAAAAGCCGCGGGCGTGCAAGCTTTTGACCTATTTTTTGGCGCTTTGGCGCCCCGGCGCAAGCCGGGGCGTTTTTTGCGCCCGTTTATGCGTTTGCAACGCCTGTAACAATGGGAGGCGCGCTATGCCGGGGAAATCGCGCCCGCCAGCGGTTTGCTCTGGCAAAGCATAAAAAGCTTTACTTTCGCGGCTTTTTTCGTATAATAGAAACGTTACCGTTACAACAAAGGGCGAAGGTGGGGTTTCATGTTCAACAAGGTCGATGCTAATATGGATTTCCTCGGCCGCGAGAAGGAAGTCCTCGCGTTTTGGAAGGAAAACGATATTTTCCGCAAGTCTTTGACGCTGCGCGACGGCTGTCCGGACTATACGTTCTACGACGGCCCGCCAACCGCCAACGGCAAGCCGCATATCGGTCATGTCCTCACCCGCGCGATGAAGGATCTGGTGCCGCGCTACCGCACCATGAAGGGATACTCCGTGCTGCGCAAGGCGGGCTGGGATACGCATGGCCTGCCCGTAGAGCTGGAGGTGGAAAAGCAGCTGGGGCTGGACGGCAAGGAGCAAATCGAAGCATACGGCATCAAGCCGTTTATTCAGGCGTGCAAGGAATCCGTGTGGAAATACCTGCACGAGTGGGAAGAGATGAGCGACGCCGTCGGGTTCTGGTGCGATATGGAGCACCCGTACGTTACCTATCACAACGACTACATCGAGTCGGAATGGTGGGCGTTTAAGCAAATCTATGAAAAAGGGCTGCTCTACAAGGGGCATAAGGTGGTCCCGTATTGCCCGCGCTGCGGCACGGCGCTTTCTAGCCACGAGGTCGCGCAGGGATATAAAAATGTCAAAGAAAAATCCGCGTTTGTGCGCTTTCGCGTCAAGGGGTGCGAAAACGAGTTCATCTGGGCATGGACGACGACGCCGTGGACGCTGCCGTCCAACGTGGCGCTGTGCGTGAACGCGCAGGAGGATTATACGCGCTTCCGGCTGGATGGTGAGACGGCGATCATGGCCGACGCGCTGCTGCCGGCCGTGCTGGGAGACGATTTCGCCCGGGCGGAGAAGATTGAGACGGTCAAGGGCGAGGCGCTGGTGGGGCTGGAATACGAGCCGCTGTGGGATGCTAAGCCCAAGGAGAAAGCGTACTATGTCGTTGCCGACGGCTATGTGACGCTGACGGACGGCACGGGCATCGTCCATATCGCTCCCGCCTTCGGCGAGGACGACAGCCGCGTAGGCCATGCCTACGGCCTGCCGTTTGTGCAGCTGGTGGACGCCAAGGGCTGCTTTGTCAAAGGGACAAAATGGGAAGGCCGCTTTGTCAAGGAGTGCGACCCGGACATTCTCAAGGAGCTGGCCGAGCGCGGCAACCTCATCAAGGCCGTCGATTTTGCCCACGATTATCCGTTCTGCTGGCGCTGCGACACGCCGCTGCTTTACTACGCGCGCGAGAGCTGGTTCATCAAAATGACCGCCGTGCGCGATGCGCTGATGGCCAACAGCCGCAGCGTCAACTGGATGCCGGAAAACATCAAGGAAGGGCGCATGGGCAACTTCCTGGAAAACGTGATCGACTGGGGCGTCTCGCGCGAGCGGTATTGGGGCACGCCGCTGCCGATTTGGATTTGCCCGCAGGGGCACGTGCATGTCGTCGGCTCCGTGCAGGAGCTGCGCGAAATGGGCCGCGATGTGCCGGAGCAGATCGAGCTGCACCGCCCGTACATCGACAACGTCGTGCTGACATGCCCGCAGTGCGGCGAGGAAATGCACCGCGTCAAAGAGGTATGCGATTGCTGGTTCGACTCCGGTTCCATGCCTTTTGCGCAGTGGCACTATCCCTTTGAAAACAAGGAGCGCTTTGAGGAGCTGTTCCCCGCGCAGTTCATCTGCGAGGCGGTGGACCAAACGCGCGGCTGGTTCTACACGCTGCTGGCCATTTCCACGCTGCTCTTTGGCCGTGCTCCGTTTGAAAACTGCCTTGTGCTCGGCCATGTGCAGGACATGGAAGGGCGCAAGATGAGCAAGCATCTGGGCAACGTCGTGGCGCCCTCGCAGGTGCTGGAAAAGCAGGGCGCGGATGCCGTGCGGTGGTATTTCTACACCATCGGCGCGCCGTGGCTGCCCAGCCGCTTCAGCGCGGAAGCGGTAGGGGAAATGCAGCGCAAGTTCATGGGGACGCTGTGGAATACGTATGCGTTCTTCGTGCTTTATGCCAATATCGACGCGTTCGACCCCAAGGCCCATCCGCTGGAAGCCGTGCAGCTGACGCTGATGGACAAATGGCTGCTGTCGCGGCTGAACTCGCTGGTGAAGTACGTTGACGAGGGCATGGAAGCCTACAAGATTACCGAGACGGCGCGCGCCATCGCGGCGTTTGTGGACGAGCTGTCCAACTGGTATGTCCGCCGTGGGCGCGAGCGCTTCTGGGGCAAGGGAATGGAAGGGTCCAAGGAAGCGGCGTTTGCCACGCTTTACCACACGCTTTTGACGCTCTGCAAGCTTTTGGCGCCCTATACGCCGTTCCTTGCCGAGCATATGTATCAAAACCTTGCCCGCACGGCCGATCCGGATGCGCCCGAAAGCGTGCATTTCTGCGATTTCCCCGCCTGCGACACGGCGCGCGTGGATACGGAACTGGAAAAGAACATGGAGGCGCTGCTGAAGGTGGTTCAGGCGGGACGTGCCTGCCGTAGCACGGCAAACATGAAGGTGCGCCAGCCTGCCGCGGCGCTCTACGTCAAGGGCGTCAGCTTCCCGGAGGATTTCGCGGCGCTTGCGCGCGACGAACTCAACGTCAAGTCGGTGCAGTTTGTCGAGGATGCGCGCGCGTTTACAACCTACACGCTCAAACCGCAGCTGCGCACGCTGGGCAAAAAGTACGGCCGGCTGCTCAACGGCATTCGCGAAGCGCTGGCGGCCATGGACGGCAACGAGGTGGTCGATGCGTTTGCCCGCGGTGAACTCGTGCACCTGCTTGTGGATGGCAATGAGGTGGTGCTCGAGGAAGCGGACGTGCTGACAAGCCCCGCACAAAAGAGCGGGTTTGTGGCGCAGACGGATGCGGGCGTGACGGTGGTGCTGGATACGAACCTGACGCCAGAGCTCGTCCGCGAAGGCTATGCGCGCGAGATCGTCTCCAAGGTGCAGACGATGCGCAAGGACGCCGGGTTTGACGTGACGGACCGCATCGGCATCGCCATCGCGTGCGGCGAGACGCTACAGGAAGCCGTGGACGCGGCGCGCGAGGATATCCTGCGCGCGACGCTCGGCGTGTCCCTGGCAGCACAGCCGGCGGACGGGGCGGAATGGAAGGAATGGAATATCAATGGCGAGACGGCGAAAATTGCCGTCTGGAAGGCGTGAAAGCGCGGTTTAACGCCGGCTTGAAGGGCCGGGAGGCTTCGGCTTCCCGGCCCGGCTTGTCTGACGGTGGGATACCACAGGAGGGAATATGTATTTAGCCGATAACTGGAAGGATTTCGCCGTCATCGATACGGGCGATGGGGAAAAGCTGGAACGGTGGGGCGACGTGCTGCTGCGCCGCCCGGACCCGCAGACCATTTGGCCCAAGCGCGATCCGGCGCTGTGGGAGCGTGCGGACGCGCGATATTTCCGCTCTGAGCGGGGCGGAGGCGAATGGCGTTTTGCGCGCCGTCTGCCGGAAAAATGGACGCTCACTTACGGCCCGCTGCGCTTTTTGGTGCACCCAACGGGGTTTAAGCATACGGGCCTTTTCCCGGAGCAGGCGGTCAATTGGGACTGGATGCGCGAGCGCATTGCCAAACGCGCGGCTCGCGGCGAATCAACGGCCGTGCTCAACCTGTTTGCCTATACGGGCGGGGCGACGGCGGCGTGCGCGTCGGCGGGGGCAACCGTTTGCCATGTGGACGCGGCCAAGGGCATGACGCAATGGGCGCGTGAGAACGCGGGGCGGTGCGGCCTGCCGGAGACGGCCGTGCGCTGGATTGTGGACGATTGCCGCAAGTTTGTGCGCCGGGAAATCAAGCGCGGCAACCGTTACGACGCCGTCATCATGGACCCGCCGAGCTACGGGCGCGGGCCGGGCGGCGAGGTGTGGAAGCTGGAGGAATGCGCGTTCGACCTGGTGCAGGAGGCGGCGCAGCTGCTGAGCGATCACCCGGCGTTTTTCCTCTTTAACGGCTATACGACGGGGCTGCAGCCGGCCGTGCTGGCGAACCTGCTTTCTTTTGCCGTCTGCGGGCGGTACGGCGGACAGGTTGAGGCGGGCGAGGTGTGCTTACCCGTGCGCGCGGGCGGCGTGCTCCCTTGCGGCGCCAGCGGGCGGTGGACGCCGTGAGCGCCGCGCAGGAGCGCTTTGAGGGCGTGGAGATCGTCTACTGCGACAACCATGTGCTCGTCGCCGTCAAGCCGCCCAACATGCCTTCGCAAGCGGATGCTTCGGGCGATTGCGATCTGCTCACGCTGATGAAGGCGTATGTGAAACAGAAATATCAAAAGCCAGGCAACGTCTATTTGGGGCTGGTGCACAGGCTCGACCGGCCCGTCGGCGGCCTGATGGCTTTTGCGCGCACGTCCAAAGCCGCCGCACGGCTGTCGCAGCAGCTCCGTACCCATGCCATGCGCCGGGAATACCTGTGCGTTGCGCAGGGGGAGGCGTTGGAGCAGGCGCGGTTGGCGGATGTGCTTGAGTACGACGATGGCGCCGCAAAAGAAGCCGTGCTCTGCTACGAGCGCCTGGAGGCGCGCGAGGGACTGTCGCTGCTGCGCGTGCGGTTGGAGACGGGGCGTAAGCACCAGATCCGCCGCCAGCTACAGCATGCCGGCCTGCCGCTGTGGGGCGACGCGCGCTATGGAAACGGCCGCCCCGGGCAGCAGATTGCGCTTTGGGGGGCAAGGCTGCTCTTGACGCACCCTACCAGCGGCGCGGCGCTTACCTTTACAAGCCTGCCGCCGCAGGCGTTCCCCTGGCAAATATTTGCTCACGCATTGTTCACAGACCGTTCACCGGAAGTGGATTGATTTTTGCCGGAAGGGATTGTAAGATGTGCCTGTAACAAACCAAAGGGGGTTCGAGTTGATTATGAAAAAGATCATTAGCCTTATTCTTGCGTTGGTCCTGATGGCGCCTGCGCTTGTGTATGCTGAAACAGATACAAAGAGCGTCGAAGAGTTGGAAGAGCGCATTGCGGAGCTGGAAGCAATGGTGGAAGAACTGACAGAGGGAAAAGAGGCAGAGCAGCAAGACAAGGACATCAGCGTGAACGACCTGGCTGTGGGCGATGAGTTCACGATGATGGACGGCGTCACGATCAGCGTGACGGATTATGAGTTCGCCGATTATCTGACGTATTATTCCCGTCAGAACGACTATAGCGATTTCTTTGGCTTCTCGCCGTTCTTTGGCGGGAGCAACCGGTATGGCCAGCGGACCATCCGCCCCGATTCCGGCGATGTGTACCTGTGCCTGCAAGTGCACATTGATAACATGTCGCAGAGCGATATCACCGTTGCGGATCTGATGAACGTGCTGGTCGGTTGTGCTGGCGAGAGCGTGCAGCCGGAGGAAACGTTCCTCTACTATACCAGCAGCTATGGCGGATATGTCGCCAGCGACCTAACGCTCGAGATTGGGCCGCGCGTATCCGTGGACGCGATGCTGCTGTTTATGGTGCCCGAAGAAGCCACGGATGATTCCACGACGCTGGATGTCACCTTCCGTACTGAGAACGGCGAAGCGTATCAATACGCGCTTCAAGCGGGTGAATCCGGCCTGCTCATGGATCGCTATACGCAGAACTGATTAATACGGGCATTGTAGATCATAAGCGCGCCTTGTCAAAGGCGCGCTTTTGTTTGGCGGGCAATCAGCCCTTGCGGTGCGCGGCTTTTCAAGCGCTTGCCTGAAATGATATAATAAAAAAACAAACCGGAAGGAAGGCGTTGCATTGAAGACAGGGCTTGTGTTGGAAGGCGGCGCGATGCGCGGCATGTTTACGGCGGGCGTGCTGGATGTTTTGATGGAGGCGGGCGTTGCCGTGGACGGAGCCGTTGGTGTTTCCGCCGGGGCGGCGTTTGGCTGCAACTATAAATCGCGCCAGATTGGACGGGCCATCCGCTATAATATGACATATTGCCGTGATCCGCGCTATTGCAGCCTGCGCTCCCTTGTGCGCACGGGCGACCTCTACGGGGTGGATTTTTGCTATCGCGTCATCCCTATGGAGCTGGACCCGTTTGATGTGGAAACCTTTGCGCGCAATCCGATGCCTTTTTACGCCGTCTGCACGGACCTGCGCACCGGCAAGCCCGTCTACCACCTGCTGCAAAACGGTGGGGAAGAGGACATGGCGTGGATCCGCGCCTCCGCGTCGATGCCGATGGTGTCGCGCATAGTGCGGTTGGACGGCCATGAACTGCTGGATGGCGGCATTGCGGACTCCATTCCGCTGCGCTTTTTTGAATCAATCGGCTATGAGCGCAACATCGTCGTCCTCACGCAGCCGCAGGGATTTATCAAGGAAAAGAACCGATATTTGCCGCTTTTGCGCGTGGCGCTGCGCAAGTATCCAAAGGCTTTCCGGGCGCTTGCCCAGCGGCATGAAGCGTATAACGAGGCCGTGCGCTATGTACGGCAGCGCGAAGAGGAAGGGGCTGCGTTTGTGCTTTGCCCGGACGAACCGCTGCATATCGGCGCGGTGGAGCGCGATGCCGGCAGGCTGCGCGCCGTTTATGAGGCAGGGCGTGCCGTGACCGGGCGCCGTTTGCCGGCGATGCAGGCGTTTTTGGCGGCTGCGCACGGCGAGTGACGCTCGCCATACCCTGGCCGGGAAGCAGGGCGCAGGGCGGACGGGATTGCCGCCGGGCAAATGCCTGTGGGCGCAAGCGGTAGCGGCTTTGTCCTCGCTGCGGAAAACAAAAAACCGCTTCCCGAGGAGAAAACGGAGGAAGCGGTTATTGGATGGCTGCGCGGTTTATCAGCGCGTTGAGCCCGCCCTTTGTGCGGGCTCTTTTTTGACCCCTTTGTAATAATAGGAAACGAGGATGTGCATAAACAGGCGGAAAGGCAGCACGTCATGGATGACGGTGGCAAAGTGCTGGCTCAGGCTTGCCACGCGCAGGCGCATCGGCATATGCTTGCGTCCAAGCGCGCGGACCACCTTTTCGCCCAGCCTGTCCGGATTCAGCCCGTTCGCCTCGTCGTGGGCGATGGCGGCAATGGTGCTGGCGTATGTGGCGGCGTAAGGGGAACCGTCTGCCTCCTGCGCGGCGGCATGGCGGCGGCAACGCTGGCTCCCGCCCTGGTGATCCCCCGGCTCTACCAGCATCACTTGCACGCCAAAGGGGGCGACTTCTGCCGCCAGGCATTCGGAAAACCCTTCGATGGCGTGCTTGCTGGCCACGTATGCGCCCTGAAAGGGGATGCCGAGCAGGCCGTTGATGGAGGAAAAATTGACGATGCGGCCCGCCCCCTGCGCGCGCATATCCGCCAGCACACGCTGTGTCATGCGCACACCGCCCAAAAAGTTGGTGTCCAAAACATCTTTAAGTTCCCTGGCGGCGTACTGTTCGCAGGCGCCGAGCGTCAGCACGCCTGCGGCGTTGACAAGCGCCCATGGCGCGCCGAATTTCTCCCGCGCACGGCAGCAGAACGCGTCGCAGCTTTTCTCGTCGCGCACGTCAAGCGGCAGGCGGTAGCCCGTTTCGCTCTCTCCCTCCTGGCCTTCAAACGAGCGCGCGCCGCAGACGACGGTATAGCCGGCCCGCACGAGCGTTTTGGCCGTGGAGTAGCCCAGCCCGCTGGAAGCGCCGGTAATCCATACAACTTTCATCATTTTCGCTTCCTTCCCTTCCTGTGCGGTTCATTATATCCGACGCGCGCAAAATTGACAAGTTTTGCCCGGAGGGTTCTTTGCCGGGGACAAGGCGCATACGCTTGCGGCAAGGGGGGATGAGCATGACCCAGTCAAAGGCGCGGGTGAGTTCCGTTACCGTGCGCGGCAGGACGCCGCTTGCGCAGGTGCAACAGCCGGGAAGAAAAGAGCCGCCGCGCGAGGAAGAAACCGCGCCGCAGAGCGACGCGGTTAAGCCGCTGCGCTTTGGCGAGCGGATGCTGCGAAACACCGCAATTGCGGCGGCGCTGCTATTGTGCGCGGTGGCGGCGCGCTCGGCCGGGCTTCTGCCGGAAAACGGCGCGTTTTCCCAGGCGGTGACGATGAACCTGGAGGAGGGCCTGGGCAGTTTGCGCTTTGTTTCCGCGCTGTTGCCGGAAAGCGCGCGGGTTTTCTGGAACCTGGGAGAAGAGCAGCACAGCGCGCCGAGCGAGGCGGCCATCGTGCATGCGTTTAGCGAAGCGGAGCCCTACCTGGCCTATTCCGAAGGGGAGGCGCTTGCGAGCGCGGCGGGCGAGGTGATGAGCGTGGTGAAAGATGCGCTGGGCCGTCAAACGGTCCGCCTGCGCCATGAAAGCGGGATGGAGACGGTGTACGGCAATTTAATCGCTGCATCCGTGCGCGAAGGGGACTGGGTGGAGGCAGGCCAAGTGCTTGGCGTTTCGCGTGCGCTCACGTTTGAAATGCGCGCGGAAGGCCGGCCGATGGATCCGGAACCGTACCTGAAGTGATTGCGCTGGGGCGGCTGTTTGGCGTGCCGCTGCGGATGCATTTTGCGCTGCTGGTGATGGCGGCAGCGGCGCTGATGTTTGAAAAAAGCGGCGCGCTGCTTTGCGGCCTGCTGGCGCTGCTGCTGCACGAGGCAGGCCACGCGGCGGCGGCGCGCGCATGCGGTTGCACGCTGGGAAGCATTGAATTGACGCCCTTTGGCGGCGTGGCGGCGTACGACGGTTCCGGCCTTTCGCCGCGACAGGAAGCGGTCGTGGCGCTGGCGGGGCCGGCGGCCAGCCTGGCGGGAGCGGCGGTGGCGGTGGCGGCAAAACAGCGGATGCTCGCCGCGGCAAACGCGGCGCTGCTGCTTGTCAACCTGCTGCCTGTGCTGCCGCTGGATGGCGGGCGAGCGCTGCGGGCGTTTTTGTTTCCGCGCGTTTCGCGTTCAAAGGTCACCGCCATCCTATGCTATGCGGGGGCGGCGGCGGGCGTGCTTTTGTCGGCTTTAGGCGTTTATGCGGCCGTTCGGGGAAGCCTCAATCCCACGCTTTTTCTTGCGGGAGCCTATCTTTCGCGCCAGGCGCTGCGGGAGCGGGAGACGCCGGCGCTTTTAAGCGTGCGCGCGCTGCATGGGCGGCAGGACCGCATGCGCAAAGCCGGCGTCAGGCCGGTGCGTTGGCTGGCGGCGGTGGATGGTACGCCGATGCGCCACCTGGCCGCGCGCATGCCGGGCGGGGAATACTGCATGGTGCTGCTCGTGGACGAACGCATGCGCGTGCGCGAAACGCTGAGCGAGACGGACGTGCTGCAACGCTGCCTGGGTGAGAACCCGTAACCGCAACCCGTTGCGGGCAGGCCGTTTTGACGGCGCGAACGCGGCGGCAGGCAGGATCTCCACGGCTTGCCGCAGCGGCTGCCCGGCCGTTTCAAACCGGCAAACGGCAATACGAACAAAGCGCGCCTTTCCCTGCATGGGAAGCCGGTGCGAGCCACGCCCGCATGTTGCGGGGCCGTTCGGCCTGCCGCAGCCTTTTGCGGCGGGGAGTGCATGCCGTGTGGCAGCGGAGCGGCCGGAGGGACCGGGCGGGGGCTTGCCGCCCAAGGCCGGAAAAGCCGGCGCACAAACCAAATCGGAGGGCGCTGCAACCTTTTTGCCTGGATATGCCGGCGCCCCCAGCGCATGCGCTGGGGGGCCGTTTGATGAAGATCAGCCGTTCCCGCCCGGAAGCCACACGTCGGCGATTTTGCCGGTGGCCCCGTCCACGAAGATGGTGTACGGGTCCGAATAATCCTCTGCCTGTATTTGCCCGGCGGTGAACAGGTCAAACCGCCACTGCCCCTCGAGCGTATAGGATGCGTAGGCCGTCAGCGCATCCACATCCGCCGTGGCGTCCGCAGCCGCCAGCGCGCTTTTCGCGGCGGCGAGCGCTTCCTCTTGGGAAACGGCGCCTGCATCCGGCAGGGCGAAATAATCGGGACTCCAATCGGCCTTCTGTTCCATCGTCCAGGTGACGGACGGGCCGCGCTCCGCCACGAGCGCTTCATATTCTCTCTCGTGCTCCCGTTCCGCCACGCGCTCGGCATAGTCTTTCTGGTGGTATTCCACCGCTCCGTCCGGAGCGATGAGCGCGACGGAGAAATCCAGCCCTTGATATTCCTCTTGTTTTTCTTTGAAGTTCACAAGCCACCAGCGGTTTTCCTGCGTGGCGTCTTCCAGGAACCAGGCGCTCACGCTGTACTCGCGCTCGGCGCTGGGCGGATAAGCTTCCAGGAAGATCGAGCGCGCGAGCGCTTCCGCCTGCTCCTGCGTCATTTCCTCCTCGGTGGGGTCTGCGCCGTAGCCGAGCAGGTAGTAGTCCATCTCCCCTGCGACCGGCCCGCCGTCGTCCGCATAGGAAGCCCCGTTGGTATAATCGCTCTGCCAGCTTTCCACCAGCGTTCCTGCGGCGTCCATGGTGATGGAGCAGTCCCGCTGGCCTTCGCCCATCCAAAAGCGCACCTGCCATAGGCGCTGTTCGGGGTTGTCCGTGGTGTAATAGAAGGATACTTTCGTATTGGTGGCCGTCCCCACGTCTACGCCGAACGCTTCCTTCGCCAGCCCGGCCGCGCGTGCGACGGCTTCCTCCTGCGTGAAATCGCCCTCGCCGGGGAGGATGCACACCATGCCGCGCAGCCATTCAAAGCCAAAGTCCATCGCCAGCTGGCTCGCCTGCGCCCGGATCTCCAGCGGCCAGGTGTTGGAATCGCCGTAGCGGTTATAGAGGATGGCCAATTGGTCGTGGTATTCGTTGTAGCGATCCATCCAGCCGGGCTGGATCTCGTCGTAGAGCTGCGGTTGGCAGCTTTCGACGAGAGCGGCCGTGTCCGGGCCGAAGGAAAGGTTTGCCAGCGGCACAAAGCCGGTGCACTCGTCTGTGCGCACGTGATAATAGGTGTTGGTTTGGCCGAGCACTTCCACCTGCGTACCGGCGGGGAACGTGCCCGCTACGGCGTCGCGCGTCAGCCCATTGTCAACCATTACGCTGATGTAGCCCGTTTCGTTCGTCGTGGCAAGCGTGGCGACGGGAAGCGCCGTGCCGGGATCCTCCGTGGCCAGGCAGACGAGCGGCACATAGCCCATGGCGCCCGCATATTCCTTTGTTTCGCCCACGCTGATATACGCCCACATTTCGTCCGGGTCGTCAAAGAGGTTCGAGGGATAACCGCCCATGGTGGGCAGCGTCGCCAGGACCGTCACCTGCACGCCGTTAAAGAGCAGCTCGCTGGCAGACTCATAGTCGTCCGCGCTGGTGCACATGTTGGCCGCGCCGGAAATCGGGCAGGCGATCCATGCCGTCCATGTCTGCGACGGGGCGGCGGTGGGAATGGGGTGCGCTTTTTCAAATACGGTGCCGTTAAAGTCGTCCGTAATGCGCAGGACGTCGCCGTCCTCGATGGAAAGATAGACAAGCAGCGAATACACCGAGCCATCGCCCGTGCGGGCCGTTAACGGTACAACCATCACGGGGAGCGCTTCACCGCCCCATTCGATCGTTTCATACGTTACGTTGCCGGCCGTGCCCAGCCCCTGCAGGCCGAAATCATAGACGACGTTGGAGATGACGGTTTCTTTGGCCAGGGCGACGGCCTCTTCCTCCGTCAGCGCCGCCTGATCCTGCAGCGAGAGGGCGGGCGTTTCCTCGCCTCCCAGGGCAAAGCTTAACCCGGCAGTGCATGTGAGCAGCAGCGCCAGCGCGATCAGCAGTGCGCCCAGGCGCTTGTGGCGCAGGGAGAGAATGGCAAGGATTCTGTTTTTCATGGCTTTTTTTCCTCCATAAAAGCTTGTGGAGAGCGCCGTGCGCGGGCCGAGCTGCCGCCTGATGACGGCCAGGATGGTTTCGGCGTAATATTGACGTTCCTGTGTGTTGCGGCCGCGCAGCACGGCTTCGTCGCACGCGGCCTCGCAGTAGTACGCCTGCATGCGCGCCAGCACCCATACGAGCGGGTTGAACCAGTGCAGCGCCGTTCCTATGAGCAGGAGCGCTTTTTGCAGGATATCGCGGCGCTTGGCGTGCATAGCTTCATGGCAAAGCACAAGGGAAAGCTCCTGCTCGTCCAGTTTGAAATCCGGCAGTAGGATGGTGGGATGGCGGATGCCTATGAGCATCGGCGTTTTTACCGACGGGCAGCGCCAGAGCCGGATGCGGCCGTTTATCCCCGTTCTGCGCTGCGCTTCCCGCAGCGCTTGCTGCACGGCAGGGTCGCATATGGGTTGCGCCCAACGCCGTGCCATCCGCGAAAAGCGCACGTGCGAGACAATGCCGCCGCCGAGCACGGCTGCGAAGCCGGCGAACCAAACCAGCGCGAGGACTTCCTGCGCGCGCAGGCGCGGCCGGGATACGGCAGGAGCGCTCTGTACGCCGGTGGGCGCCGATTGCAAAACGGCAGAGGGTTGGGCGCTGGAGGCGGATTGCAAACCGGGGCCGGTTTGTGTGCCGGATACGGCGTCCAGGGAGGTTGCGGCGGTCGCGGCGGGAGAGATGCCCGGCCGGGAAACCGTCTGTGCGGCGGGAGCGGCCGCAGGAAGCGTCAGTGTCAGCGCCGGTTCTACGGGGAAAAGCCGCCAGGGCACCAACAGCCCCGCGATCAGGATGAGGAATACCAGCGAAATGCTGCGTGCGCTGCATAGCCGCCTGAGCGCGGGCAAAAGCGCAAGCGTCGCCGCGATGACGGCCGACATGGCCAGCGTGCATTCCAGCAGCAAGCGTATGAACGTATCCATCGGGGATTCCCTCCACGCAAGTTACTCTTTGCCGCTTTCCCGCGCCTGGCGGATAAAATCGGCCAACTCGTCCAAATCTTTTTCCGTCAGCTGTTCTCCGGCGAATGCCGCCAGCAGCGACGGCAGGCGGCGCTGGCGATAGCGGCCCAGAAACGATTCCATTTCCATGCGCAGGTATTCCTCGCGCGTGAGCGTGGGATAAAACAGATGTTCGCGTCCGCGCTTTTTTTCGTCCACGCGCAAAAAGCCGCGCTCCGTCAGCCGCCCAAAGAGCGTGACGAGCGTTTGCAGTTTCCAGCTTTTTTCCTCGCTGAGCTTTTCGCGCACCTGCCCGATTGTTACGGGTGCGGGCAGTTCCCAGATGATTTCCATCACTGCAAACTCTGCGTCCGGTAGCCGTGTGCTTTTCATGGCGTATCCTCCTTTGTTAAAGACAATATGTCTTGTAAATAGAATACAACTTGTCTTGTAATTTGTCAAGCGCCAAAATAGCAAATGAGAAAACACACCGGAAAGAGGAAGCGAAATGGATTGTAAAGGCGGCGGCATGGAATTCACCCTGCGGGTTTTGCCAAGCAAAACCGCCCGCATAGCGGGCGGCGCGGCGCGCTTGCGAGCGCTCCGCAAAGAAAAGGCCGGCGGGCTTTTTGCCTCGTTTTGGCGGGGATGGCTGCGCTTTGCCGGGCGATAAAAAAACGCCGCCGGTCATGCCGGCGGCGTTCAGGTGCGAGGTCAGAACAGGCCGTAAATGGCCCCGTTTTCGTCCAGGCCGATGCGTTCGGCCGCGGGCGATTTGGGCAGGCCCGGCATTGCAATGATGCTGCCGGCAAACGCGACGACAAACCCCGCGCCGCGCGAGAGGCGCACGTCGCGAATCGTGACGGTGAAGCCCTCCGGCGCGCCCAGCAATTTCTGGTTGTCGGAGAAGGAATACTGCGTTTTGGCGATGCATACGGGCATTTCGCCGCAGCCCTCGGCCTCCAGCCGTTTGAGCGCAGGCAGAACGCCCGGGGCGAACGTAACGCCGCTTGCGTGGTAGATCCGCTTGCACACGGCTTCGATTTTGGCCTTGAGCGGCATTTCGTTTTCATAGGTGAGCGCAAGCCTGCCGGGCGTCTGCAGCGCGTCGAGCACGGCGCGGCCGAGCGCCTCGCCGCCTTCGCCGCCGCGCGCCCAAACGTCGCAGCATTCCGCGCGCACGCCCTGCGCCGCCGCAGCCTCGCGCACGAGGGCGATCTCCGCGTCCGTATCGGTTGTAAAGCGGTTGACGGCCACCACCGCGGGCAGGTTCCAAACCTCGCGCACGTTTTGGATGTGGCGCACAAGGTTGGGAAGGCCCGCGCGCAGCGCGTCAAGGTTTTCTTCGCCGAGCGTTTCCTTGGCGGCGCCGCCGTGGGATTTGAGCGCGCGCACCGTCGCCACGATGACGACCGCGTCCGGCGCAATGCCGTTCATGCGGCATTTGATGTCGATGAACTTTTCCGCGCCCAGGTCCGCGCCGAAGCCTGCCTCCGTGACGACGATGTCCGAAAGGCGCATGGCCAGCTTGGTGGCGATGACGCTGTTGCAGCCATGGGCGATGTTGGCAAACGGGCCGCCATGGATGAGCGCCGGCGTGTGCGCGAGCGTCTGCACGAGGTTGGGCTGCATCGCATCGCGCAGCAGCGCGGCCATCGCGCCCTGGGCTTTGAGGTCGGCAGCATAGACGGGGGAACCGTCGAAACGGCGCGCCACGAGGATGCGCCCCAGGCGGCGCTGCAAATCGGCAAGGTCGGCGGCGAGGCAGAAGACGGCCATCACTTCGCTGGCGGCCGTGATGTCAAAGCCATCCTCGCGCGGCATGCCGTTGGATTTGCCGCCGATACCGGAGAGGATGGAGCGCAGCTGGCGGTCGTTCATGTCCATGCAGCGGCGCCAGCAGACCTGGCGCGGGTCGATGCCCAGCGCGTTGCCCTGCTGGATGTGGTTGTCTACCATGGCGGCGAGCAGGTTGTTGGCGGCGGTGATGGCGTGCAGATCGCCCGTAAAATGCAGGTTGATGTCCTCCATGGGGACCACCTGCGAATAGCCGCCGCCGGCCGCGCCGCCCTTGACGCCAAAGACGGGCCCGAGCGACGGTTCGCGCAGCGCGAGCATGGCGCGCTGATGAAGGCGGCAAAGCGCGTCTGCCAGCCCGACGCTGACGGTTGTTTTGCCTTCTCCGGCAGGGGTGGGGTTGATGGCGGAGACGAGCACAAGCTTTGCCCGCATGGGCAGCGACGCATAGGCCGCTGCGTCAACCTTAGCCTTTGTGTGCCCATACGGAGCCCACGTGCCGTCCTGAAGCTGCAGTTTTTGGGCAATTTCGGCGATGGGGAGCATGGTGGCACGAGAGGCAATTTCAAGATCAGTCGGCATAGGAACCTCCTTTATTTCTCGATTGAGCGAAAATAGAAATACTGCGATACAGCCGCGCACAGCACCGGCGCAGCAATTATTCCATATATGAAGTATACCACAAAGAAAGAAGCGGCGGCAAGCATACAGGCGGCTTGACGGAAGTTTTGCTTTC
>DVLH01000222.1 GCA_018715585.1 Candidatus Aphodomonas merdavium | reverse complement strand
CGATGGATGCGCTTGACGGACGCGCCGCCGAAGCTGCCGACGCTCGTCAGCTCTGCGCCGATGCCGCTGAGCCATTCGATAGAGGCGGCGCTGTTTTCGCACAGCGTTTTGACCAGCTCAGGATCATTGACGTCCTTGCCGCCGATCTGCGTATCCAGCTCCATGAGCTCCACAGAGTCGAAATAGCCCTCGGGGTTTTCCTGATAAGCAGCCCACTGCTCGGCAACCGTGGCGGCCAGGGCGGTGATGGTTTCGCTATCGGCGTAATCGGAAGCGGCGGAAGCGAGCGTCTTTTCCACGCCTGCGCTCTCGCCAAACGTGTTTTCATCCTGCAGCGCGGTTTTCGCGGCGTTCATGCCGCCGGTGGCGCGCACGGAGTTGCCGCCGGCCATGGCCTGGCCTTCTACGAGGATGACGTTCTTGCCGGCTTCGGCAGCGGTGATGGCGGCCGTCATGCCCGCGCCGCCCGCGCCGACGATGACCACGTCGCACGCATAGGTTGCATCCTCCGCCTCTTCCTCGCTGGCGGCGATGGGCTCGGCGTAGTCAGCCGGATCCAACCCCGCAGCCGTCAGGGCAGCGGCAGCAGCAGCCAGGATAGCATCCGAAGTAACGGTTGCACCGGTGACGACGTCCACGGCCAGCGTGTTATACTGCGCGATTTGCGGCGGCAATGCTTCCAGCGCCTTGTCGCCGATGCCGGGCGTTTCGTTCGGGCCTTCCGCCTGGCAGGCGACAATGACCCCATCCTCCAGGGTGAGCGTGACGGTAACGTCGCCTCCCAGCCCTTTCGCAACGCCGGTGAAATCGCCGGTGACGCCGGCGGGAGCAGCCTCTCCCAAGGCAACCGCCGAAAGCATCAGGCAAGCGATAAGAATTGCGGCAATGCGTTTGAACATAAGACAGCCTCCTTTGTTTTAAAAGTAACAATGCATAGCCAGGAGGATTATACCATTCCATTTGGTAAAGATCAACGATAAATTATCGTATTTTCCAAATATTTTTGGCGTAATCGAGGATTGAGCGGTCAGAGGTAAACTTACCGCTGCGCGCAATGTTCAAAAGCCCTTTGCGCGCATAAGCGTCCGGTTCCGCGCCGAACTCCCGGTTGGCCGCCAGCCGCGCGCTGCGATAGGCGGCGAAATCGAGCAGAACATAATACGGGTCCGGCCGCTGCCAAGCGCTGCCATCCAGCAGCGAGGCTTTGAGATCTTTAAATGCGCCGTCCTCATCCGGGAACGTGCCGTCGGCCAGCGCGTCCACGGCGCGGCGCAGATGTGGGTCACTCTCATAAAGCGCGCGCGGGTTGTATCCCTCGCGCACGGCAGCGATGTCCTCCACGCTGGCGCCGAAGGGATAGTTGTTTTCTTCCCCCGCCTCGGCAAAAATCTCGATGTTGGCGCCGTCGCGCGTGCCAAGCGTCAGCGCGCCGGAGAGCATCATCTTCATGTTGCCCGTGCCGCTGGCCTCCAGCCCCGCCGTGGAGATCTGCTCGGAAAGGTCCGTGGCGGGGATGATCTTCTCCGCCAGGGAACAGTTGTAGTTCTCGGCAAAGACGGCAAGCAGGCGGTTGTTCGTGCGGCTATCGGCGTTGATCCGCTCCGCCATCTGGCAAATAAGGCGGATGATTGCCTTTGCCCGCGCATAGGTAGGATACGCCTTTGCGGCAAAAAGCACCGCTTGCGGCGTAAAATCCGCCAGCTCTCCATCGCGCAGCGAGAGATAGAAGTCCCACAAACATAGTGCATTAAGCAGCTGGCGCTTGTATTCGTGCAGGCGTTTGACCTGCGCGTCCAGCATGAAATCCGCGGGGATTTTCAGGCCCGCCGTCCTCTCCAGGTAGGTGTAAAGGCGCGCGCGGTTCTCGCGCTTGACGGCGCGGAAATCGCGCACGAGCGCATCGTCGATTTCGCCCTCCAGGCGGGAAAGCTGCGGCAAATCGCGCAGGAACCCATCGCCGATGCGGCTGGCAATCAGCCCGCTCAGCCCGGGATTGCACAGGCCAAGCCAACGGCGCTGCGTGATGCCGTTGGTAACGTTTTGAATGCGGCCGGGGAAGCGCTCGTTCCAGTCGGCCAACACGCTTTGCTTGAGCAGCTGCGTATGCAGCTGTGCAACGCCGTTGACGCACCGGCAAACATAGCAGCACAGCCGCGCCATATGCGCCCTTCCGTCCGCAATCAGGCACAGGCCCGTCTCCGCACGGCAGCGCGCGTCCAGCGCGACGATGATCTTGAGGATTTCCGGCGAAACGGCACGCAGCGTGCGAAGCGGCCAGCTTTCCAACGCCTCCGGCATGATCGTATGGTTCGTATAGCACAGCGTCTCCCCGGCGATGGAGAGCGCCTCGTCAAAGGCAACGCCCCGCGCCTGCAAAAGGCGGATCAGCTCCGGAATTGCCATGGCCGGGTGGGTGTCGTTGAGCTGCACGGCGTGCAGCTGAGCAAAGCGCTGCCACTGCGGCCCATACGCGCTTTCAAACGTTCGCAGCATATCCTGCAGCGACGCGCTGCAAAGCACGTATTCCTGCATGACGCGCAGCTTTTGCCCGGCAAACTCGGAGTCGTTGGGATAGAGCACGGAAGTGATGGTCTCGGCGCGCTGGCGCGCGGCGGCCGCCTTTGTATACAGCTGCCGGTGGAAAGCGTCCAAATCGATTCCCTGCGCGCTTTCGCACTGCCACAGGCGCAGCGTTGCTATGCGCTCGCTGCGATAACCAATCACCGGCATATCATAGGGCACGGCGACAATTTCACCGCCATGCAGGGGCACGGTGACGGCCAGCTCGTCGCGGCGCAGGCTCCAGGGATCGCCCCAGCGGGTCCAATCGTCCGGGATTTCCTGTTGGCCTTTCGCATCAATCTTCTGGCGGAAAAGGCCATAGCGGTAGCGCAGGCCGTATCCATCCAGCGGGATGCCCAGCGTAGCCGCGCTGTCCAAATAGCAAGCGGCCAGACGGCCCAGGCCGCCGTTGCCAAGCGCCGGTTCCTCCCGATCTTCCAACGCCAGGCGTTCTTCCGGTACGCCGCGCAATCGCAGCAGCTCCCGCATCTCATCCAGCACACCGAGCGAAAAGAGGCTGTTTTCCAACAGGCGGCCTGTCAGATACTCCGCAGAGAGGTAATAGGCACGGCGGCCCGTCGGGCGCAGCAGTTGCGTCTGCGTCCATAGTGGCGCAATTTCCTCCATCACCGCACGGGCAATCGCCTCTTCCAGCTGTCCCTCCTGCGCCTGCAGGAGCGTCGTGTGGTGCGCCGTCAGCAGGAACCGTTCCGCTCTTTGCAGCAATTCGTTTGTGCTCGTCATTTTTTCTCCTCCGATCTTTCCACCGTTCGCCCACTTTGGCAACAAAGGGCGCGTATGCGCGGCACAAGCGCCGCAAGCGGCGCATCCGGCGCCATGCGCCAGAGCCAGTTCGCACCTCCCACCGTGCCGGGCACGTTCATGCGGGCTTCCCCGCCTAACCCAAGGAAATCCTGCATCGGTGCGATCACTGTTCCCGCCTTGCTTTGAAACAGCGCTTCCAGCATCGCGCCGGCAAGATCCTGCGCGCCAGGAAAATGCGCGCGAAGATTTGAAAGCGTGGTTTCCCCGGCTGTG
The DNA here is from genome assembly GCA_018715585.1 of Candidatus Aphodomonas merdavium. Classification (GTDB taxonomy): domain Bacteria; phylum Bacillota; class Clostridia; order Christensenellales; family Aristaeellaceae; genus Aphodomonas; species Aphodomonas merdavium. Next base: position 6,394 of record DVLH01000222.1, on the reverse strand, counting down.
GCCAGGTAACCGCGCAGCGTGTCGTTGTCATGCGTTCCCGTATAGGCAACGCAATTGCGAATATAGTTTTCCGGCAGGTGCGGGTTATCTTCGCCCCCATCATAGCCGAACTGCATCACGCGCATGCCCGGATAACCGCACGCCCGCAGCAGCTCCTGCACGCGCGGTCCCACCTCGCCCAAATCCTCGGCAATGATGGAAAGCCCCGGCACCGCCCGCTCGATGCGCCGGAACAGCGGCCTTCCCGGTCCTATCCGCCACTCCCCCACGCGTGCCGTCGGCGAGGCAGCCGGGATGGCGTAATAGTTCGCAAAGCCAATGAAATGGTCAATCCGCGTCCAGTCAAAGCGCTCTGCCATGGCGCGCATGCGCGCGACCCACCAGCCATAGCGCGTCCTTTTCAGCTCTTTCCAATTATATAGCGGGTTACCCCAGCGCTGGCCATCCTCGCTGAAATAATCCGGCGGCACGCCCGCCACATGCGTCGGCCGGCCGTCCCCATCGAGCTGAAAAATGCTTCTGTTCGCCCAGCAATCCGCAGAGTCCGCCGAAGCATAGATGGGCATATCGCCAAAGAGCAGCACGCCGTGCGCATGGGCGTATGCGCGCAGCTTTTCCCATTGCAGTGAAAAAAGCCACTGGACATAGCGGTAATAGTCCGTCTCGTCCTTCATGTCCTTTTTTGCTGCCGCAAGCGCCCGCCGGTCGCGCCGCACAAGCGCCTCCTCCGGCCACTCCTGCCAGGCTATGCCGCCATAGCGCGCCTTCAGCGCCGCAAAGAGCGCCCAATCATTCAGCCACGCATGGCGCCGAGCATAGGCACGCACCTGCGCATGCACTTTTTCGTGCGAATAGCGCCATGATGCGCGCAGCGCCGCGTCCTTCGCGCGCCGCAGCGCATCCCGCTCCATAGCGCCGCCCTCCGGCACGTCCTGGGCGCGCAGCAGCCCCCGGGCAACAAGGTCCGGCAGGTCGATCAGCAGCGCATCCCCCGCAAAAGCGGAAAAGCTTTGATACGGCGATTCCCCATAGCCCGCAGGCCCTACGGGAAGCATCTGCCAAACGGTCAACCCGCTCGCAGCCAGGAAGTCCACAAAACGATACGCCGCTTCACCCATCGTGCCCACACCGCCCGCAGACGGCAGCGAGGAGAGATGCATTAGCGTACCCGCGCGCAGCGGCGCGGGGGGCGTTTTCCGGAAAAACCGCATGGCAATCCTCCTTGTTTGATGGTCGAAATCAAGCACAGTAGGAAAAAATTATACAACATAACCGCGCAAAAGAAAAGACAGCTTACAAAACGGCACGCCGGCGCCTCCGTCTGCCACGCCGGAAAAACAAATAACAATACCCGCATGAGGTTGTATTGTTGCACTTTTTTGTGCAATTCATGCTTCAAAAGGTCCGTAGGGACTTCCCAACAGGGCCACGCGCGGCATAGCGCCTGTCTTCAAGCACACGTATCCCTGCGCCATGTGCGCCTGCCTCCCTCGGCGTTGCACCCCCTTTGCGTCTGATAGCCGGTTGCTCGCCATCCCGGGAACGGCTTGCTCACTCCCTTTTTCCGCACCGAACAGGAAGATGAAAAGCCTTCCAAGGCTCCGCAGCGTTTTCCTTCGCGAGCTTTTTCCCTCGTCCCAACCGGGGCTCTTTGCTGTTTCCCCCCAACTGCCTTTACACGGCTTTCATGCCCGTTATTTTGAGAGGCTCCAGCCTTCTAGACGCCTTCTTTCCCATCTTCCGGCCCATTTGTATCCGCGCGGTTTCCTTCCCCCGGGCCCGCGCTTCCATCTTCCCGTATATGCGGCCGCCATGTTTTTTAGCGCAGCCGTGGGGCGGGCTCATATCCCGTCTCCTCCTCTCTCCCCGGCGCACAAATGGTTTCTGCTGTTTGCATAATAAGCGAATACACAAAAAAGCGCCCCCCCTTTTTTAAAGAGGAGCGCCCGGCATTTTTTTAACCGTTCTCAGCGGATGCTCAACGTCTCGTACGTCGTATCGCTATGGCGGCGCATTTCACTGACGCAGCGCTCCTCATCCCCCTGGCAAAGCGCTTCGTAAATGGAACAATGCTCCTTATGCGCATCCGACTCATCAAAGGAGGTGAACATGAAATCATCGTAAAAGATTAAAAAGACATTGCTTTTTGTCATCAACTCATCGATATACTTTGCATAGCACAAGTTCTGCGATGCCCTTGCGATAATCATATGAAACTGCGTATTAAGCGAAAGGAATGCGTTGAAGTCTTTTTCGTAGAATGTTTGCGGCTCACTGGTAACCAATGATTCCATCGCGGAAAGTTCTTCCTTTGTGATGCGATGGCATGCCAAGCGGATTGCCTCCGTCTCAAGCAGGCGCTTGCAGGCAAAAATATCGCGGATCTCCCTCGGAGAAGGGTTGACCACAAACGCACCCTTGTTGGGGCGGATATCGGCAAGGCCTTCGTACCCAAGGCGGCGGATGGCCGCACGGATCGACGTGCGGCTAATGCCCGATTGCTCTGCGATATCCATCTCCACAATCTGCTCCAGCGGGCGCAGTTGCTTGTTGATAATTTTGTTTTTGATATAGCGATATGCCTGTTCTTCCGCGCTAATCCGACCTTTTACCATAGATGAACTCCAACCCTTCCATGACAGCCCAAAGTTCATTATATTATACAACATGCCTGCTTAAGATGCAACATGCCGCGCTGTTCATGATTTGAAATACATGCTTTTGTTTCATATGGGATAATTTATTGTATACAATTTTGTTGACAATGTGGATTTACAAAGTCGGCTCGCGTGTCTATACTAGGAACTGAAAATTGTATACAATTTTGTAGACAAAAATTTGCTATAAAATTGATATCGCCCATGCGGAAAGGAAGCACCCGCCATGCTAGGAAAAAGCACTGCCACGCAAGGCCTCTCAAAGCAACTCAAAGCATTTGACCTATTCACCATCGGCTTTGGTGCCATCATTGGCGTCGGCTGGATCCTGGTCATTGGGGATTGGGTAAACCAGGGCGGCGGCCCGTTGGCTACGTCGCTCGCATTCCTTTTAGGTGCCGCTTGCCTGTACCCAATTGCACGTGTATTTGGCGCATTAAGCGTAGCCATGCCCGTAGCGGGAGGCGCGTTCATTTATACGCTGCGCGCCTTTGGGCGCAAGGCGGCGTTCGCCACGGGATGGTTGTTGACGCTCGCCTATGTGATGATGTGCCCTTGGGAAGTGATCGCCATCGGGCAGCTGGCACAGACGCTTTTCCCGGCGCTCGCTTCCTTCCCGCTTTACACCATCGGCGGAGAAACGGTCTATTTGCCCACGTTAGTGCTGTGCCTTCTCATTGCCGTAGCGATCATTGTTATCAACTTTACGGGAATTGATAAGGTAACAAAGGTGCAAAAGCTGCTTGTAGTAGCGCTGCTTGCCATCAGCGTTCTCATTGTCGCTGTCGCTGCCGTCCTGGGCAAGCCCGGCAACTTGCTGCCCCTTTTTACCGAAACTTCCGAAAACCCCACCGGGAGCTTTTCCATCGGATTCCTTGCGGTACTGGCGATGGCGCCATTTTTCTACTCCGGCTTTGATACGATTGGCCAAGGTGCCGAGGAGGTTGCAGGCACAGCAAACAAGCGGCGCGTGGGTGCGCTGTCCGGCCTCTCCGTCATCAGCGCCGGCATTTTTTACGGCTTGATCATTCCCGCCGTTTGTATGGTGATCCCCTGGCAGGAAATGCTTACGCTCAACTTGCCCGCCGCGGAGGTGTTCAGCATTGGGCTGGGCTTAAACGTACTAAAAGTTATTGTCATTATCGGTGCGTTCTGCGGCTTGCTGACAACGCTTAACTCCTTCTATGTTGCCGGCGCGCGGCTGATGCTGTCGATGGGGCGTGAAAAGCTTATCCCTCCGGCATTCTCTCAGATCCATCCCCGCTTTCATACGCCTACGGTTGCCAACGCGTGCATTGGCGTGCTTGCCATCGCCGGTAGTTTCCTAGGCGAAGGGCTGCTTCTGCCCATTGTAAACGTCTGCTCGCTTGGCTACATCTTCGCCTGGTTTGCTGTAGGGATTTCGGCGCTTCGCATCCGCCGGATGCCACAAATTTCGTTTCCTTATCCCGTTTCCCACAGTTTAAACATACTGGCAATCGTGCTTGCGTTTGCTATGCTGCTTTTGTTGATCGTTCCTGGAAGTCCGGGCGCACTGGCATGGCCGCTGGAAATAGGCATCGTCGCCGTCTGGCTGGTCTTGGGAGCCCTCGCCTTCTTTGCAGTCAACCGCCATCAAGAACATCTGGAAAGAGAAGATAAAAAATAAACGAAAACTTTATAACTTTAGGCCTGTACAAACCAGAAAAAGTGTAGTATGCTACTTGTAGACCGTATTGCATGCAATAATGAATAAAATAATGTTTTTAATCAGGCTTACGATGTCCGAATTCATTTTAACAATATAAGTATTAATTGTAAAGAAGGAAATTGCCATGTTGGTGCAAACCGCTGAAATTCTCAAGGAGATGCCCATGCCGCGCATGGCGCGCGTAAGGCAAAATTTCCCGCATACGGCCATTACCGACCTCCCTGCTGCCATTCGTGCGCAACTTGAGCAGGAAAAAATCGTATCGCTCATCAAACCCGGCATGCGGCTTTGCATCACCTGCGGCAGCCGCGGCGTCGCCAACAGCGCGCTTATTGCCAAAGAACTGGTTGCCTTTGTCAAGCGCCACGGCGGTGAACCGTTTATCATCCCGGCCATGGGAAGCCACGGCGGCGCCACCGCCCAAGGTCAACTCGCCATCTTGCGCAATTACGGCATTACGGAAGAAAGCTGCGGTTGTCCGATTCTCGCCACGATGGAGACCGTCAAAATTGGCGTAACGGATGAAGGCCACGATGTATTCATCGACAAGTACGCCGCCGGGGCGGACGGAATTATCCTCAACAACCGCATCAAACCGCACACCTCCTTCCGCGGGCCATATGAAAGCGGTTTGGTAAAGATGAGCGTCATCGGCCTGGGCAAGCAAAAGGGCGCCGAGGCGTGCCATATCAACGGCTACGACTATATGGGGCAATTGATTCCGCTCTTTGGTAAGGTTGTGTTTGCCAACGCGCCCATCCTTTTCGGCTTTGGAACGCTTGAAAACGAATACGAAGAGACAGCCAAAGTGGTAGCGCTCACCAAGGACGAAATTCTCACGGAAGAGCCGAAGCTATTGCAAGAGGCATTCGCAATGATGCCGCGCCTACTCCTGCCCAGCTGCGACGTGCTGATCGTAGACCAGATCGGCAAGGAAGTCTCCGGCGCAGGCATGGACCCAAACGTCATCGGCCGCTATTTTGCCAAAGGTTTAAGCGGCGGCCTTCAGGTGCGGCAAATCGCACTGCTGGATCTGACCGACGCGTCCCATGGCAATTTTCTGGGCACCGGCCTGGCGGATTTCATCACCCGACGCGTTTACAACAAAATTGATCTGGACGTCACCTACGCCAACTGCTTGACCTGCCTGCGTGCAAACAGCGCCTATTTACCCGTCATCCTCGACAACGACCGCCAGGCAATTGCCGGTGCCATCATGTTCTGCTACGGCATCGATAGAACAAAAGCGCGCGTTATCCGCATCAAAAACACATTGGAGCTGAGCGAAATCGAGGTATCCGAATCGATGCTGGACGAGGTACGGGAGAATCCGGAGCTTACGCTGCTTTCCAATGTGCGTGATTTGCCCTTTGATGCGCAAGGCAATCTGTTCTAACACGAAAATTTCAGGACGGTTGTTCCTGAAAAATAAAGAATTATTTATTATCAAAGGAGGTACCCCATGAAAAAGATCCTTGCCCTTTTGCTCGCCGTGCTCATGGCTATGGGTATGACCACAAGTGCTCTTGCTGAACTGAATCAAGACAATCTCATCATCGTCGGTGGCTCCACCAGCGCAGTGTGGACGATTGCTGCCGCGCAAATTGGTGAAATGATCAAAGAAATCTATCCCGAAAAGACGATCAATGTCGAACCCGGCGGAGCGATTGCTAACTATGCATCCGTCAACAGCGGCGACGTGCAAATCGGCCTTTGCATCACCTGTACTAGCTGGGAAGCATGGAACGGCGCCAGCGATGTTTTCCCCACGCCCAGCCAGAATGTGCGCAGCTGGGGTATCTCCTGGCCGATGATGCTGCACTTTGTCGCCACAGACAAATCCGGTATCGAAACCATGTCGCAAATGAAGGGAGCAACCCTCTCCGCCTCCTTCCCCGGACAAACCGCTTTCATTATTGATACCATCGCCCTTGACTTGCATGGGCTTGATATCCTTAGCGACGTAAACCTCTCCATGCAGGAAGCGTCTGACGCAATCGCCTCTATGGGAGATGGCCAGGTAGATGTGTATGCGTGGAACCATTCC